>NZ_JBSVZN010000007.1:0-267218 GCF_054052225.1 Methylobacterium sp. JK268
TCGAGGCCGGCCTCGGCGTAGAGCCGCTCGGGCGTGTCGTGGTCCTGGTAGGCGTCCGGCAGCGTCAGCGTGCGCACCCGCACCGTGCCCCCGTCCAGCGCCCCCTTCGCCGACAGCAGGTGCAGCACCATCGCGCCGAACCCTCCCGTCGAGCCCTCCTCCACCGTCACCAGCACCTCGTGGCTCCCCGCCAGGTCCAGCAGAAGCGCCTCGTCCAGCGGCTTGGCGAACCGCGCATCCGCCACCGTCACCCCGATCCCGCTCTCCTCCAGACGCTCCGCCGCCTTCACCGCCTCGGCCAACCGCGTCCCCAGGCTCACCAGCGCCACCCGCGCCCCCTCGGGACGCCGGATCACCCGCCCCTTGCCGATCGCCAGCACCTCGCCCCGCTCCGGCAGGTCCACTCCCACGCCCTCGCCCCGCGGGTAGCGGAACGCGATCGGGCCCGAATCGTGCGCGTGGGCCGTCGCCACCATGTGCACCAGCTCCGCCTCGTCGGAGGCCGCCATCACCACCATGTTCGGCAGGCAGCACAGGTAGGCGAGGTCGAAGGCGCCCGCATGCGTGGCCCCGTCCGCCCCCACCAGACCCGCCCGGTCCAGCGCGAAGCGCACCGGAAGGTTCTGCAGCGCCACGTCGTGCACCACCTGGTCGTAGGCCCGCTGCAGGAACGTCGAGTAGATCGCGCAGAACGGCCGGAACCCCTCCGCCGCCAGACCCGCCGCGAAGGTCACCGCGTGCTGCTCGGCGATGCCCACGTCGAAGGTGCGGTCCGGATGCGCCTTGGCGAAGATGTCCACGCCCGTGCCCGACGGCATCGCCGCGGTGATCGCCACCACCTTGTCGTCCGCGTCCGCGGCCTTGACCAGGCTGTCCCCGAACACCTTGGTGTAGCTCGGCGCGTTCGGCTTGGCCTTGACCTGCTGGCCCGAGATCACGTCGAACTTCACCACCGCGTGGCCGCGGTCGGCGGCGGCTTCCGCCGGCGCGTAGCCCTTGCCCTTCTGGGTGACCACGTGCACCAGCACCGGCCCCTCGGGCGCGTCGCGCACGTTCTTGAGGATCGGCAGCAGGTGGTCGAGGTTGTGGCCGTCGATCGGCCCGACGTAGTGGAAGCCGAGCTCCTCGAACATGGTGCCGCCGCCCGCCAGGATGCCGCGGGCGTATTCCTCGGCGCGCACGGCGGTGTCGTAGAGGGCCTTGGGCAGCAGGCGGCCGAAGGTGCGGGCGGTGTCGCGCAGGGAGCGGTAGGTGTCGCCCGAGACCAGGCGGGCGAGGTAGGCCGACATGGCGCCGACCGGGGGCGCGATCGACATGTCGTTGTCGTTGAGGATGACGACGAGGCGCGAGCGCAGGGCGCCTGCGTTGTTCATGGCCTCGTAGGCCATGCCGGCCGAGATCGAGCCGTCGCCGATCACGGCGACGACGTTGCGGCGCTCGGGGGTCTCGCCGCGGGCGCGGGCGGCGGCGTCGGAGAGGTCGCGGGCGATGGCCATGCCGAGGCCGGCGGAGATGGAGGTGGAGGAATGGGCGGCGCCGAAGGGATCGTAGGGGCTCTCGGCGCGCTTGGTGAAGCCCGAGAGGCCGCCGCCCTGGCGCAGGGTGCGGATGCGGTCGCGGCGTCCGGTGAGGATCTTGTGGGGGTAGGCCTGGTGGCCGACATCCCAGATCAGGCGGTCGTCGGGGGTGTGAAAGACGTAGTGGAGGGCGACCGTGAGCTCGATCACGCCGAGCCCGGCGCCGAGATGGCCCCCGGTGACCGAGACGGCGTCGATGGTCTCGGTGCGCAGCTCCTCGGCGAGCTGGGCGAGGTCGCTCTCGGGAAGGGCGCGCAGATCCGCCGGCTCACGGACGCGATCGAGGAGGGGAAGGCTGAGCGGTGACACCGAACGATCCTCATGGCCGGTAGGAAGGGCGCGCCGGTCGGGCGCGCGATGGCCGCGGGTGGCCTATAGGCGAGGAGGCCGCGTCACGCCACATCGAGCGGCGCCGTGCCGACGGGGCTCCCGTCCGCCCCGAGGGTGATGCGCTGGATGCGGGCCTCGGCGCGCTGGAGCAGCTGATCGCAATGGCGCTTGAGCGCCTCGCCGCGCTCGTAGATCGCCACCGATTCGTCCAGCGGCACGTTGCCCTGCTCCAGGCGCTGCACGATGCCCTCCAGCTCTTCGAGCGCCCGCTCGAAGGGCAGGTCGTCCATCGCGGCCGGGCCGCTCGGCTGGGCTCTCGACGCCGTTTCGGACCGGGCTGCGGTCATCCTGAAAAGCTCTCCCCGCGAGCGACGGGTTATGACCTTCCGAGTGATTCAAAACAACCCTCGGCCCGCATCGGCCCGGGGACACAGGACCAAACGCCAAGCCGGGCAGCCTTTGCGCCACACCGACGAATGCTGGTGAACCCGGCCAGGGCGGCGCGGAGCCGCCGCCCTGGCCGGCGCTCAGAACCGCACCGCGCGGGCGCGCTTGACCTGCGGGATCGCCTCGATGCGGCGCAGCAGCTCGGGCGAGACCGGCTGGTCCACGGCCGCGAAGCAGATCGCGTCCCCGCCCGGCCGATCGCGGCCGAGGTGGAAGGTGGCGACGTTCACCCCCGCCTCGCCGAGCAGCGTGCCGAAGCGGCCGATGAAGCCCGGCTCGTCGGCGTTGCGCACGTAGAGCATGTGCGGCGCGAAGCCCGCCTCGAGCGCGATCGAGCGGATCTCGACCGTGCGCGGCACCCCGTCCTGGAACACGGTCCCGGCCGCATCGCGGGGCATGTCCTCGGCTTCCACGGTCACGTGCAGCACGGAGGCGTAGTTGCGGGCGCCGGTGCGGGTCGAGGTCTCGACCACGATGCCGCGCTGGCGGGCGACCTCCACGGCCGAGACCATGTTGACCCCCTCCAGGAAGGGCCTGAGGGCGCCGGCCACCGCCGCCGCGGTGATCGCCTTGAGGTTCATGCCCGCGACCTCGCCCTCGCAGGCGATGCGGATGCCGCGGATCGGCGCCTCGGTGAGCTGGCCCAGGAAGGAGCCGAGCTGCTCGGCCAGCGTCACGAAGGGCTTGAGCCGCGGCGCCTCCTCGGCGGAGATCGACGGGAAGTTCACGGCGTTGCGGATGGCGCCGTGGAGCAGGTGGTCGGCCATCTGCTCGGCGACCTGCAGGGCGACGTTCTCCTGCGCCTCCCGGGTCGAGGCGCCGAGATGGGGCGTGCAGATCACGTTCGGGTGGCCGAACAGCACGTTGTCGGTGGCCGGCTCGACCGCAAAGACGTCGAAGGCGGCCCCCGCCACGTGGCCGCTCTCGAGGGCAGCCCGCAGCGCGGCCTCGTCCACGAGCCCGCCGCGGGCGCAGTTGACGATCCGCACGCCGGGCTTGGTGCGGGCGAGCGCCTCCGCCGACAGGATGTTGCGGGTCTTGTCGGTGAGCGGCACGTGCAGCGTGATCACGTCGGCCCTCCGCAGCAGCTCGTCGAGGTCGACCTTCTCGACGCCGATCTCGACGGCGCGCTCGGGCGTCAGGAAGGGGTCGTAGGCGATGACGCGCATGCGCAGCCCGATGCCGCGATCCGCCACGATGGCGCCGATATTGCCGCAGCCGATCACGCCGAGGGTCTTGGCGGTGAGCTCGATGCCGAGGAAGCGGTTCTTCTCCCAGCGCCCGGCCTGCGTGGAGGCGTCGGCCTGCGGGATCTCGCGGGCGAGCGCGAGCATCATGGCGATGGCGTGCTCGGCGGTGGTGACCGCGTTGCCGTGCGGCGTGTTCATCACGATGACGCCGCGGGCGGTGGCGGCCGGCACGTCGACGTTGTCGACGCCGATGCCGGCCCGGCCCACCACCTGCAGGCGCGTGGCCCTGTCGAGGAGGGCGGCCGTGACCTTGGTGGTCGAGCGGATGGCGAGGCCGTCGTAGTCGCCGATCGCGGCGGCGAGCGCCTCCCTGTCCTTGCCGAGGTCGGGCCGGAGGTCGGCGACGAGCCCGCGCTCGCGGAAGATCGCGACGGCGGCGGGAGAGAGGGAATCCGAGATGAGGACGCGCTTCTGGGTGGGCATGGGAAAGACTCCGGAGGGTGGGGCCGGATCCGCCGTCCGTCCGAGGGTCGGAGCTGCAGTCAGGGGCGCGGGATCCCGGGCCCGGGCGGGCTCACGCATCCACCCGTCGTCGCGCTGACGGGTGCGGACAGGAACGCGGGATCCCCTCTCCCGAGTGGGAGAGGGGGAGGGGTGAGGGACGGACGCTTCCGCAGGAAGACGGGACCGTGCCGCTGGCAGCTCGACGGTTCAGGATTCCTTGCTGAAGCCGAGCCACCCTCACCCCTGGCCCCTCTCCCACTCGGGAGAGGGGAATCGCGCTCGTTATCGGCACGCCGTTGCGGACGGGACGGTATGAATCCGTGAGATCACCCTGCGCGGCTCCCCCCGCGCCTCGTTCGGCGGCGGCGAGGCGGATCGGCGGGATTCAGGCGGCCTGGGCGATGAGGCGGGACTTCTCCTGGGCGAAGGCCCAGTCGAGCCAGGGCGTCAGCGCCTCGAGATCGGCGCGCTCGACGGTCGCGCCGCACCAGATCCGCAGGCCCGCCGGCGCGTCCCGGTAGGCGCCGATGTCGTGGGCGACGCCCTCGCGCTCCAGGCTCGCGGCGATGCCCTTGGCGAGGGTGGCCACGGCCTCGGGACCGCGGCCGGTCACCTCCGGATCGGCGACGACGAGGCAGACGCTGGTGTTCGACGCCGTCGCCGGATCCCGGGCGAGATGCGCCACCCAGGGGGTGCGCGCCACCCAGTCGGCGATGACCTTGGCGTTGGCATCCGCCCGCGCGCGCAGGGCCGGCAGCCCCCCGAGCCCCTGCGCCCACAGCAGCGCGTCGATGTAATCCTCGACCGCCAGCATCGAGGGCGTGTTGATCGTCTCGCCCTGGAAGATGCCCTCGATCAGCTTGCCGCCCTTGGTCAGGCGGAAGATCTTCGGCATCGGCCAGGCCGGGGTGTGGCTCTCCAGCCGCGCGACCGCGCGGGGCGAGAGGATCAGCATCCCGTGCGCTGCCTCGCCGCCCAGCACCTTCTGCCAGGAGAAGGTCACGACATCGAGCTTGGCCCAGTCGAGGTCCTGCGCGAAGGCCGCCGAGGTGGCGTCGCAGATCACCACGCCCTCGCGGTCGGCGGCGATCCAGTCGGCATTCGGCACGCGCACGCCGGAAGTGGTGCCGTTCCAGGTGAAGACGACGTCGCGGTGCTGGGTGTCCACCGCCGCGAGATCGGGGAGGGCGCCGTACTCCGCCTTGATCACGCGGGCGTCGAGCTTCAGCTGCTTGATCGCGTCCGTGACCCAGGTCTCGCCGAAGGATTCCCAGGCCAGCATCTCGACCGGGCGGGCGCCGAGCAGCGACCACATCGCCATCTCGACGGCGCCGGTATCCGAGGCCGGCACGATGCCGATGCGGTAATCGTCCGGCACCTCCAGCACGGCGCGGGTCAGGTCGATCGCCTGCTTGAGCTTGGCCTTGCCGAGCTTCGCGCGGTGGGAGCGGCCGAGCGCCGCGTCCGCGAGGGCGGCGGGGGTCCAGCCGGGGCGCTTCGCGCAGGGGCCGGACGAGAAGAAGGGCGCGCGCGGGCGCGCGTCGGGCCGGGTCGTCATCACTGTGTCCATCCTTCCAGATGGGCGCCTCTCGGTGGGGAGAGGTGTCCCGCCGCCGGGAATGACGCAACGGCGGGCGGCGGTCAAGCGGCGATGCCGAGGCCGTGGTCGCGCAGATACGCGTCGAGGGCGGCCGGGTCCTGGTCGGGCAGGGCGAGGGCGACATGGCCGTCCGGCCGCACCAGCAGGGCGCAATCCCGCGGCAGGCCCGCTCGCGCGGCCTCGGCCCCGTGCGGGTAGAGGCGGCAGGGCAGGCCCCGCGCCGCCGCCGCGGCCGACAGGGCGGGCGCGGCCGCCCCGTAGACGTGGAGTTGCCAGGCGAGCGCCGACAGGCTCGCGTAGTTGCCGGTCTCCTCCAGCCAGGGCAGGCGGTCGCCCCCGCGCACGGCCCCGGCCCGGCCGCGGCTGAGCGGGCTGTCCGGATAGGCGATGCGCACCTGGGAGACGATGTCGAACAGCATCCGGCGCGAGGCCGAGAAGCCCCAGAGCAGGGGCATGAGGTGGGGCAGCACGAGTGTGCGCAGCACCTCGGGCCCCAAGCCCCGTCCGACCGCCGCCTGGAAGGCCCGGTCCGTCGAGGCCACGAGCTTGCGGGCGAAGGCGATCCGCTCCGGCTCGTAGCTGTCGAGGAGGGCGGGCGGGGCCTCGCCGCGCAGCACCCCGGCGAGCTTCCAGGACAGGTTCACGGCGTCGCCGATGCCGGTATTCATGCCCTGGCCGCCGGCCGGGCTGTGGATGTGGCCGGCATCGCCGAGGAGGAAGCAGCGCCCGCGCGCGAAATGCTCCGCCACGCGGTGGTGGACGTGGTAGGTCGAGAACCAGTTCACCTGCGCGATCCGGAACCCGAACAGGGCCTCGGCCGCGGGTCGGATCTCCTCGAACCGCGGGTCGCCGCGCCCCGCGAGATCGGGGGGCACGATGCCGATCAGCCGGTGCATGCCGCTGGAGCGCACCGGCATGACGAGGCCGAGCGCGTCCGCCCCGAGATGGACGAAGACGTCCTCGCCCGGATCCTGCGCGAGGCGCACATCCGCCACGTAGAAGAGCTGCGCGTAGGTGCCGCCCGAGAAGCCGAGGCCCAGTCCCTGCCGGACCCGGCTGTGGGCACCGTCGCAGCCGCAGAGAGACGCGCAGGTCACGGACTCGCGGCGCCCCGCCCTCTCGATCACGGCCTCGACGCGGTCGCCCCGGTCCTCGAACGCGACGAGTTCGGTCCCGTCCTCCACGGTGACCCCGGCCGCCCCGAGCCGCTCGCGCAGGAAGCGCTCGTGGTCGTCCTGGGGGAAGATCAGCAGGAACGGGAAGGGGCTCACCCCCGCACCCATCGCGTCGAAGCGGACCGCCGCCACGTCGGCGCCCCCCTCGCGCAGGTGGACGCCGCCCGTGCGGATGCCCCGGGCCACGACCTCGTCCGCGAGGCCGAGCTGCTGGTAGAATTCCAGCGTGCGGGCGTGGACCACCGTGGCGCGGGAGGCCTCGCCGGGACCGGCCGCCCGGTCGATGATGCGGAACGGCACGCCGTGGTGGGCGAGCCGCAGGGCGAGGACGAGGCCGGTCGGGCCGGCGCCGACGATCAGGACGGGGAGATGGGACGAGGTCATGGGAGAACCCTCCGGCAGCGAGAATATGACCGGCAGGTCAGTTTTGCAACGGCCTCACGGCGCGGCGCGGGAGGGGGCGGTGGCTGAGGGGGTGGGCGCGCCGCGCGCGGTCCGGCGGGGACCGAGCCCGGACAAGACGGCGCGCACGCGGGCGGCCATCGTGGCGGCGGCGCTCGACGTGGTCCTGGAGCGGGGCTTCTCCGAGACGCGGATGATCGACGTGGCCGAGCGGGCGGGGGTCGCGAAGGGCACCCTCTACCTGTACTTCCGGGACAAGGAGGCGCTGTTCGAGGGGGTGCTGCGCGAGACGATGGCCGACCTCGTCGGCGCCCTGATCCTGCACGCGCCCGAGCCCGGCGAGACCCTGCGGGCCTTCCTGCGGCGGGCGCTGCTGCCGGCGTTCCGGGCGCTCGAATCCTCGCGGCGGGCGGCCCTGATCCGGGTCGTGATCGCCGAGGGCGGGCGCTTCCCGGCCGTGGCGGGGGCCTACCGGCGGGTGGTGATCGCGCCGGTGACGGAGGCGATCCGGCGCCTGGCCGCGGAGGCCCGGGCGCGGGGCGAACTGACCTCGGACGCGCTGGAGCGCTTCCCCATGCTGCTGCCGGCGCCCGGCGTGCTCGCGACGCTCTGGAACGGCCTCTACGGGGCGGAGGAGCCCCTCGACACCGGCGCCGTGATGGACGCCTATCTCGACTGGGTGCTGCCGGAGGCCGGCCGGGCCTGACGGGCGCCGCGGCCCCGGGCGCGGCGGGCGGCCTCGGCGCGGCGCAGCAGCCAGTCGATGAGGTTGCGCTCCACCCGCTCGCCGGTGTCGCGGTCGGTCAGGCGGTGGATGCGGTCGGCCCGAAAGCCCCGGTAGCCGTCGCGGTCCCGGTCGGTGCCGCCGAGCAGCACCTTGCCGGGGCCGACCTTGAGCTCGCGGGCGGCGAGGTGCCGGACCGTCCAGGCGCCGCGCCCGTCCTCGTAGACGAGCTCGAATCGGCCCTCGAGGGGCAGCACCCGCCACTCCCCGTCCTGCCGCTCGACGGCCCGGGAGACGGCCTCGTCCGGCCGCCCTTGGGGCGGGTCGAGGCAGGGGAAAAATCCATGATCCAACATGGTGTTGATATGGGTGTTCGTGGTCCGTTCTTGTAGGGGTGGGGGTCGGCTTCGGGACCGGGGCCGCGCCTCGGACGGGGCGATGTCACGGAAGCGTCACGCCACTGTTGCGTGCAGCCTCTAGGGGCGGCGCCGCGGTTCCGGCGGGCCAGATCGGGCCCCGGCCGCATCCCGACATGGCGAGCGAGCGGATGGTGTGGTGAGATGGTGATGTTCGTGCTGAGCATGGTCACGGTGGCGACGATCGTCCTCTCGGCGAGCCTCGCGCAGAGCCGGGGGTGAGGGCCTGCCCGCGGGCGTGTTGACGCCGCGCGCGGGCAGGCCCTACTAGTCGGCGGACGTGGTCGCGCCGGCTGCGCCCCGGCGTCCTGGGCCGACGGACGGCGTCCGGTTCCCCACGGGCCGGAAGGGTGGCCGAGTGGTTTAAGGCAGCGGTCTTGAAAACCGCCGTGGGGGCAACTCCACCGTGGGTTCGAATCCCACCCCTTCCGCCACGCACGCTGTCGCCGGCCTTCGCCGACGCACGCTCAACGCCTCGGACACCGTGGGATCCGGCTCGGCCGTGCGCTCACGGTTGCGTCCGTGCGCGGCGACGATGGGGGTCACCGCGTGAGTGACGCGACCAGGGCGGGACATCGCCGAGGCGGGGTTTCCCGGCCTGCACGCGGCCGCGGCGACCGCGCATTCTACTCCGCGGAGGCGATCCTCATCTGCAACCACCCGCTCACGGGCACTTCGAAGTTGCCACCCGCATCCGCTGCCTGCGTCGCGCCAGCTCGGGGGTGTCCAGCCAGGAGCGCGGCGGCGAACACCGCCCCCACGCCGACGAACGTCAGCACGGTCCTCAGGTTGGCGTCCATCGCACGACCTCCCTCGGTCACGAGGCCCGTCGCGTCGTAAGGCAAACGCGTCGATCCGTCGTCATCCGTTCGCATGACCGGCGTTCCCTGCCGCTTTCCCGCGTGAGGGAAGGTCGTTCCGTTCTCGACAGAATCCGCGCGCTGATCAGATCGAGAGCCTGTGCGTCGACCGAGCGTCGGGCGAGGAATCCCCGAGATCGCCGGGATCGGTACGGACCTCGCCGTCTCCGGTGTCGGGCTTCGCAAAGCAGGGGGAGGTGGCGAAGGGTGTCGTGCCGGCCGTTGAAGATCGAGACCCTCACGATCGGGCCGCAAGCCGGTCCTTTCCGGCCTCGGTCAGCACAACGAGGTTTCGCTCGCGCTGAACATACCCATGGTCCACGACATCCTCCCAGACTGGCAGGCGCGGGCAACTTGTTCGCCAAGCTTCCATGACCTCATTGTAGGGTCGCGGACCAGCTTTCAACGAGGTGAGAAGATCGATGACGAGCGCGTCGGGTGCTTGCATGGCAATCTCCCTGAACCTGAGCGATGGTTCTAGACCTAAGCTCGGTCGCTGTCATGCGGGATGGGGCGTCACGCATTCTGTGCCCGCAGAAGTCTTCTTCGGGCGCCGCGGCCGAAGACCGCCCCTCGGCCTCAGCGGCGGATCCCCAGATCATGTCCCGGGACGTGGCGGAGCGTGGGTTGATCCACCGCGATGACCGGCACGGCGGGGCCGGTCGACCTGCCAGGGTGGGCAGGCCGACGAGAGGATCCTCGCCGACCATCGCGAGCCGTGCTCGCTCTCCTCGTCGCGCACCATCCCCACGGCACGCTCGCGCCTCTCGGGGGACAACGGGCCGGTTCGCTTCGTGATGGCCCCATCCTCTCGGTCCCTGGAGCCTGCGGAAAACCGCGGGCGGTTCAATCAGGCCGCGAGCGCCTTCTCGGAGCGCATCCGGGCGAGGGCGTCGCGGGCCACGGCTTCGTCGAACTCGCCCGCGAGCTTCGCGGTCACCACCGTCGCCACGCTGTTGCCGATCACGTTGGTGGTGGCGATGGCGATCGACATGAAGCGGTAGACGCCGAACAGGATCGGCAGGCCCTCCAGCGGAAGCACCCCGGTCGCCGCGACCGTCGCGGCAAAGACCACGAAGCTGCCCCCCGAGACCGTCGCGGCGCCCTTCGAGGTCAGCAGCATGACCGCTAGGATGCCGAGCTGCTGCCCGAGATCGAGCGGCACGTGGTAGGCGTTGGCCAGGAAGATCACGCCCATCGACATGTAGATCGAGGTCCCGTCGAGGTTGAAGGCGTAGCCGGTCGGCAGAACCAGGCCGACCGATTGCCGTGAGCAGCCGTAGGACGGCAACTTCTCGAGGAGGCGCGGCAGCACGCTCTCCGAGGAGGCGGTGCCGAGCACGATGTAGATCTCTTCCTTGATGAAAGCGAGGAACCGGAACAAGTTGATCTTGAACAGCGCCGAGATCGACCCGAGCACCACCACGATGAACACGATCACGACCGCGTAGAAGCTCAGTACGAGATAGATCAGCGACAAGAGGACGCTCGTGCCGCTCGATCCGACCGCGAAGGCCACCGCCCCGAATGTGCCGATCGGCGCGCACCACATGATCAGGTGGATGAACTCGAAGAAGGCGTCCGAGATGGTGTTGAGGCCACGCTCGATCGGCTGGCGCTTCTCGGGCGACAGGTTCAGCAGCGCGGCGCCGAAGATCAGCGCGACGACGAGCACCTGGAGCAGCTCGCCGCGGGCGAAGGCGCCGATGAAGTTGTCGGGGAAGATGTTGAGAACGAAATCGAGCGTCGAGTGGGGTGAGGCGGCCCCGGTCGGCGCCTTGCCCTGGGCGAGCGTCGCCTTGGTCGAATCCGCCATGCCTTGGCCGACGCCGAGCAGGTTGCCGGCGAGGAGGCCGACCGCGAGTGCGACGGAGGACACGATCTCGAAGTAGAGCATCGCGATCAGCCCGACCTTGCCGACCCGCTTGAAGTCGCCTGCCGAGGTCACGCCGACGACCACGCACAGGAAGACCAGCGGCGCCACCGCCGTCTTGATCAGGCGCAGGAAGATGTCGCCGAGGATCTTGAGTTGAGAGGCGAAGCCCGGGACCAGCAGACCGACCGCCGCGCCGAGCACCATCGCCACGATGATCTGGAAGCCGAGGTTCATCCAGATCGACTTGCGGGGCTTGGTGGGCGCGGATGCGGGCGGCGGGTGCAGATCGGTGGGGGTGCTGACGGTCGTCGACATGGGCGTCCTCCGGGGCAGGTCGTGGGCGGGCGAGGACCGCGCGCTCTTGTCGCTGCCGCGGGCGATCAGCCCGGCGGCGCGGCGCTTGCGGCCATCAGGATCGGATCAGCGGTCGCGCGGCGCCGAAGCGAGCACGCGGTCGACCATCTGCGGGGCGGAGCCGAGGTAGTTCGCGGGGTCGGTCAGCCGCTCGATCGCGGCTCGGTCGAAATGGGCCGTGACCTCGGGCACGCCGGCGAGCACCTCGGCCAGCGTGCCGCCCTGCTCGTTCACGGTGCGGCAGGCGGCGTAGACGAGGTCGTGGGCCTGCTGGCGGCCGGTCTGGGGCGCGAGCGCCATCATGACCGCCTCGGCGACGATCAGGCCCCGGCTGATCCCGAGGTTCCTGCGCATCTGCGCCTCGTCCACGATCAGGCCACCCAGCGCGAATTTCGCCTGGTGGAGGGCGCCCGCCGTGAGCACGAAGCTCTCCGGGATCGCCATCCACTCGGCGTGCCAGGGGCCCGTCGCCCGCTCGAAGTCCTGGATCATCGCGTCGAGCATCAGCCCGGCCTGCTGGCGCACGGCCTTCGCGGCGGCAAGCATCAGCTCGGAGGAGATCGGGTTGCGCTTCTGCGGCATGGTCGAGGAGGCGCCGCGCCCGGTGACGAAGGGCTCATAGACCTCCGCGAACTCGGTCGAGGCCATGATCATCACGTCGAGGGCGATCTTGCCGAGCGAGCCGGTGATCAGGGCGAGCAGGTTCACCACCTCGGCGAAGCCGTCGCGGGCGACGTGCCACGTCGAGGCCGGGACGCCGAGGCCGAGTTCGCGGCAGAGGGCCTCCTGCACGGTCAGGCCGTGCTCGCCGAGCGAGGCGAGCGTGCCCGCAGCCCCGGCGAAGGAGCCCAGGAGCACCCGCGGGCGGAGCTGGGCGAGGCGCTCGGCGTGCCGATCGAGGGCGGCGAGCCAGATCGCAGTCTTGTAGCCGAAGGTGACCGGCAGGGCCTGCTGGAGGTGGGTGCGGCCCGCCATCGGCGTGTCGCGGTGGCGGCGCGACAGGTCGGCCAGGATCGCGCGCAGCGCATCGACGTCGGCCGCCACGAGGTCGAGGCCCGCGCGGACCTGGAGCACGGTGGCGGTGTCCATGATGTCCTGGGTGGTGGCGCCCCAGTGAAGGTAGCGCCCCGCCTCGCCGCACTGCTCCACGAGCTGGTGGACGAGCGGCAGGATCGGGTAGCCGACGTTGTCGGTCTCGCGGCGCAGGAGGTCGAAGTCGAGCGCCTCGAACGCGCAGCGGGCGGCGATCTGCTCGGCGGCCTCGGCCGGGATGACGCCGCAGGCGGCCTCCGCCTTGGCCAGCGCGACCTCGATCTCGATGGAGCGCTGGATCAGCGCGTGATCGGAGAAGATCGCCCGCATGGCCGGGGTGCCGAACGCATCGCGGAAGAGGAGGGAGTCGATGACGGTGGTGGCGGCGGGGGGGATCTGGCGGGTCACGGCTTCCTCCGAGCGCTCGTCGCGCAGCGCTATTATGTACGGACATTAAACCCGATAGATTATGTTCGGACATAATGTCAAGAGGAGAGGGCGCGTGGCAGCGCGTGGGCACACGGGACGGACGGATGAGTGAGACGCTCTGGGCGCGGGTGGCCCGGGATCTGAGGACCGGCATCGGCTCGGGCCGGTTCCCGGTCGGGTCGCTGCTGCCGACCGAGCTGGAACTCTGCGCGCATTACGGCGCGAGCCGTCACACGGTCAGGACGGCGATTCGGCAGTTGCAGGACCAGGGCCTCGTCTCGCGCAACAAGAAGGCGGGGACGCGGGTCGAGGCGGCGGTGCCGACGACCGGCTACCGGCAGTCGCTCGCCTCTGTGGAGGACCTGATCCAGTTCGGCGCCGCCCATGTCCGCGAGGTGCAGGAGACGGACGTGGTCATCGCGGACGCGGATCTCGCGGCGGACCTCGGCTGCGAGGAGGGATCGCGCTGGTACCGGATCTCAAGCCTGCGCCTGGATGTCAGACCGGGCGGTGCGCCGGTCGGCTGGACCGACGTGTACATCGACCCGGCCTACGCCGACCTCGGCAACGTCGTTCGCGCCTCCCCCGACCTCCTGGTCAGCACCCTGATCGAGCAGCGATACGGCCGACGCAGCGCCGAGATCCGTCAGGACGTCGACGCGATCGCGCTCCCGGCCGCAAGGGCCGATGCGCTCCGGGCGCGCGCTGAGACGCCCGCGCTGCGGATCCTGCGCCACTACGTCGATGACAAGGGCAAGGTGTTCGAGATCTCCTCGTCCATCCACCCGGCGGGGCGGTTCACCGTCTCGCAGCGCATGCGGCGCACGAGCGACAGCGGGGGCGCCTGAGGGCCGGGACCAGGAGCGGGATCGACGCGGTCCCCGCGTGGCGGAACGAGACGCGGGAGGGGGCCTGTCGCCGGGGACCTGCGAGCCCGCACTTTGATCCCTGCCCGGGACACGACGGCGCATGGCCGCCGATGACGCGAACCGAAAGCCGAAGGCCGTCAACCAGCAGACCGATGAACGAGTCACGGCGCGGGAGCAGCGGATCCGACCCGTCGCAGACCGACCGCCGCGTGGCCGTCACGAAGCGACGGACCGCGACCGGTCGAAGGCGTTCAACGAGGCCGTGACCGCCTTGCGCCGAGAAAGCCCGAGCCCAGTGCGTGGACAGGATCGTCCAGGAATCTCGTGCGTCCGGGATCATCGATGCGCGCAGGATCGCACGCGCGCTGGGGGACCGCGGCATCCCGACCGTGCGGATCCCACGGCCGAGGAGAGAAGAGCCCAGGCCTCCATGCGCGAGGCGGAGCCATCCAATCCGCCGACCTCACGTTCGAAGCCGTCCGATCATCGCCAGCACCGGGCTCGCTGAGCCGAGCGCGTACCGCGAGGATGGCGGGGGATCGGCGAAGCGCAGCCTCTGACCCAACCCAGTCGGGCATCCGGTCCCCGAGCGTCATAGTCACACAGAAGGTATTAACAATTGGTTAACGCGGTGGACGCGAGAGGGACGGGACGCCGACAGGATTGCGGTTCGCACGGGCGTCCGACCCCGTCTTTCGGGCACACCGTCTCGCGCCACCGCGCGGCCCAGGTATGGAATCATCGCGCTCGGCGGGCACCGGGGGTCCGAATGCCTCGCCGCCCTCGCCCTCGCCCTCGAAGGCGTCGACCGGATCGTGGCGTCGCGCGACGACGCGGATGGCGAGCCCGACCGAGAACCGGATGTCTCCGGATTGCGGGCCGCGGGCTGAGCGGCACGCCGTGGCGTCAGCCCGAGCGTGCGCCGATCTTCGGGACCGCCGGGCTCGACCTGAGATGCAGCCCGCATCGCAGCGCCATCGCCTTGACGTCGGCGATGCAGTGATCCTGGTCCAGGCGGTCCCGGTTGGCCGATTCCAGGATCGTCCAGATGTTCTTTTGGCGGATGTGAAGAGAATCGGTCGGCTCGTAGCCGGTCGTCCGCTGCGCTTCGGCGTGCCCCCCGGCCGAGGCATCCCGGTGATGATGCGCGTCGATGGCGGTCCCGACCCAGCCCCGGACGGTGCCGTCGTCGTTCTCGATGGGAACGCCCCGCATCCGCAGCCAGCGATAGGTGCGGTCGAGGTGCCGGACGCGGCAGGTGATCTCGATCGGCCGTGCCGTGCGGCAGGCCTCCGCCCAGGCCGCCGCCACCCGGTCCCGGTCCTGCGGGTGAAGGGCGGCCAGCCATCCCTCGCCCTGGAGGGCGTCCTGCTCCTGTCCGGTGCGCTCCGTCCATCCCTGCGCGCCCACCATCAGGCCCCGCGCATCCGCGGACCATTCCACGACGGCGCTCGCCTCCACGCGGGTGCGGTAGCGCTGCTCGCTGCTCGCCAGCGCCTCGGACAGGGCGACGTCGCCCGGATGGGGATGCCCCGTCCCGCGCCCCCGCGCCGCTCCGTGGCGGAAGACCGGCTCGTAATGCCCGACCGGCAGCTCGATCCGCACGTTGAAACTGATCTGCGGGTCGGAATAGACTTGCTCGATGATCTTTCTCAGGCGGCGTGCCTCGACGCGCACGATCGCATCCTTATTGGGATCGAAATCGTCGGAACGTCCCAGGGCCATCGTCGCTATTGTGTAAGCTTTCAGCGACGACCCACGTCCATCAAGACTTTCATTGACAACATACGATAGGAAAGCCGCTAGCTGAGGGCTCTTCTTGAATAATCTATGGCTTAGTATGGCGTCCAACTCACGCCGAATGAGCTGCGCCCCGAGCGTCTTTCTATCCATAGCGCGCAATTTATCTGGTAGAGCGCACGTGGAACGAGCACCAATCCACGATCACTAGCTTTTGATAATGTCAACGCCGCCGATCGTCAATCGATCAGCGGCGGCGCGACGGCCCGGTCGACGGCAGGGCGCGTCGCGCGGGGCGCGCATTGACGCGGATCATCGCACCCAGGGCGCGACCGGCGTCGGATGGAGCGCGGAGACCCGGCCCGGAACGGCCATGCGCGCTTCATCCGGCGCGCCTCACGGCTGCCGTCGGCCGGCGGACCCGGCTCACGCCGCCCTGGCGATCCCGAGGGGCACGGCCGTGTCCACGACGTTCTGCGACAGGACGGCGGCCTCCCGCTGGTAATCCGTGAGGGCCTGCGTGAGGAAGCCCGACTGCTCCTTGAGCAGCTCCGCCGGCGAGCCGCAGCGACCCAGCGCCGCGAGGTGATCGGCCTGGGCCTGCAGGCGGCGGCTGCCGAAGGTCAGGATGCCGGCGGCGAGGCGGAGCGGGAGGTCGATCCCGAACGACCTCCACAGGCGCGTCTCGGTGAGCAGGAACGCCGACAGGTCGCCGAACCCCGACGGCGCGGTCGCGTCGCTCGCTCTCGTCTCGAATGCCATGGTCGCCTCCTGTGGCGGGCAAGGGGAATGCGCGCCGGGGCCCGGCCGGGTCCCGCCGCGGCGGGTGGGTCAGGCCACGCGCGGATCGGCCGCCGCGAAGGGAGCGACGCGGCCGGTGAGGGGATCGGCGACCGTCAGCCAGTCGTGGACCGCGCGCACCCCCGGCACCGCCTCGGCGGCGGCCCGGGCGGCGGCGCGCTGACGCGGATCCGCGAGCGGGCCGCTCAGGGTGACGTCGCCCTGCGAGACCGCGACGGTGATGCGGTCGACCGGGAGGACGCCGGCCTCGTAGAGGGCCGCCTCCACGTCGGCGTGGATGGCGCCGTCGCTGCGCGGCGCCACCTCCCGCGCCGCCTGCAGCGCCGCCCGCAGGGCGCGCAGGAGATCCGCCCGCGTGACGATGCCGACGAGGCGTCCGCCCTCGACCACGGGCACGCGCCGGATGTGGAGGCGCCGCATCAACTCGACCACCTCGTCGAGGGGCGTTCCGGGCGCGACGGTGGCGACGGCGCGGGTCATCACGTCGCCGACGCGGCGACCGCGCTCCCTCGCGTAGGCCTCCGCCAGCCGGCCCGGATCGATCAGGTACTGGACCCAGCTCGGCTTCAGCCGGGAGGTCCCGAGCTCGGGCCGGGCGAGGAGGTCGCCCTCGGTGACGATGCCGACCACGGCCCCGTCCGCGTCGAGGACGGGCAGGCCGCTGATCCGCGTCTCGAGCATCAGGCCGACCGCCAGTTCGACCGAGGCGTCGGCGTGCACGCCGGTCACCTCCCTGGTCATGACGTCCCGCGCGATCATGGTCGTCTCCCGTGCGGTCGCGCCGCCGGACAGCCGGCGGCCGACCGCGTCACCTTAGGAGGCCGCGCGGAACGGGCCTTGATCTGGATCAGCAGGTCCTGCGCGAGCGGCTCGCCGCCCGCGCGCATGTCCGCCGGACCGGGGAGGATCTGCCGGAGATCCGGGATTGGCGCTGGGCGGCGCCCGACGAGACGGAGGCGGCCCGGCAGTTCATGAGCTGAGACGGCCGGACGAGACGCCTCCCCCCGGTCGAGGGGGAAGTCCCGGGCGCGCGCAAGGCTCTGGTCACCCGCGCGAGGTCCGCCGTCCCGCGTCCGGCGCTGGCGGGCATCGGATGAAAGATCATTCTTCCTTTTCAGGTCATCGATCGAGAATAGATACCTATCAGTCGATCAATATTGGAAACATCATTCCGTTGACGCCGTGCCGATCGGAGTGCCATCCCGGACTGCCGCATCCTGCCGCCCGAACGGTTCCCCATGAGTCGATCCTCCGCCGCGCCCGTCGCCGCTGCCGCCCCGGACACGTCCTCCGACCGCGCCGCCTTCTGGCGCAAGGAGGATTGGTGGGCGGTCTGGATCGGCCTCGCCACGGTGCTGGCGGCCTACGCGGCCTATGCGGGCGGCGGCAGCATCGCCTGGATCGCGGTCGCCCCGGCGAAGTGGTCGAGCCTCGACCAGCTCGCGGGCCAGTTCGCCGCCAATGCCCCGCGCTACCTCGCCCAGGTCGTGCTGTTCGCGGCGGTCTTCGCGGGGGCGGTCTCGGCCCTGGGGCACCGGCCGGCGGCCTTCCTGCCCTCGTTCCTGGTCGTCTACGGGCTGTCGCTCGCGATCGTCGCGGCGGGGGCCTGGGACAGGGCGCAGACCTACAACCTCGAACCGCCCCTCGTCGCGCTGCTGCTGGGGCTCCTGATCTCGAACACGGTCGGCGTGCCCGACGGGCTTCGGGGCGCGTTGCGCGTCGAGTTCTACATCAAGCTCGGGATCGTGCTGCTCGGGGCGACGCTGCCGTTCACGCTGATCCTGTGGGCCGGCCCGGTCGCGATCCTGCAGGCCTCCATCGTCTCGCTCGCCACCTTCGGGGTCATCTTCACGGTGGCCCGCCGGCTCGGGCTCGACCGGCGGCTCGCGGCCGTGCTGGGGGCCGGCGGCGCCGTCTGCGGCGTGTCGGCCGCCATCGCCATTGCCGGGGCGGTGCGGGCCCGCCGGGAGGATCCGCCGATCGCCATCACCCTGGTGGTGCTCTGGGCCATCGTGCTGATCTTCGCGCTGCCCCTCGCGGCGCGGGCCCTCGGCCTGCCCGCCGGCGTCGGCGGCGCCTGGATCGGGACGTCCGAATTCGCCGACGCGGCCGGCTTCGCGGCGGCCCAAGCCTATGGCGGCCTCGCGGGCCCCGCCACCGGCATCGCCGGTACCGCCGACCAGGCGGTCTGGGCCTACACGCTGATCAAGGTCGTGGGCCGCGACGTCTGGATCGGGATCTGGGCCCTCGTGCTGTCGATCATCTCGGTCACCTACTGGGAGCGCACGGAGACCTCCGGGCCGGTCGAGGTCGGGCAGATCTGGTCGCGCTTCCCGAAATTCGTGATCGGCTTCCTGGCCGCCTCGCTGCTCGTGACCTTCGTCACCCGCACGGTGTCCTACGCGGATTACGACCGGGTGGTGAAGCCGGCGCTGATCGCGCCGATCACCGCGCTGCGGGTCTGGGCCTTCACCTTCAGCTTCCTGTCCATCGGGCTCACGACGCGGTTCCGGGACTTCGCGCCGGCCGGCGGGCGCCCGGCCATCGCCTTC
This sequence comes from Methylobacterium sp. JK268, assembly GCF_054052225.1. Classification (NCBI taxonomy): domain Bacteria; kingdom Pseudomonadati; phylum Pseudomonadota; class Alphaproteobacteria; order Hyphomicrobiales; family Methylobacteriaceae; genus Methylobacterium; species Methylobacterium sp. JK268. Next base: position 18,879 of record NZ_JBSVZN010000007.1, read on the forward strand.
ACGGCCGGCGTGGCGGTGAACCTCGTTCTCGGCTTCGTCCTCTCGGTCCTGGTCTTCGGCCCGTACTGGACGGACCTCGCGCGGTGAGCCTGCTCGCCCGCCTGCGGGGGAGGGCCGGGACGCCGCCCCCGGGCCGGTGCCGCGACTGCCGGCACTTCGAGAATCGGCCCGAAGCGCTCGAAGCGGCCTTCGGCAACCTCGCGGCGATGAGTTCCGCCTCGGCCAGCGTGCGCGATCAGGACGGGATCTGCGCCCTGCGGGCGCTCTACCTCCCGGCCAGCGCCGGCTGCGCCCGGTTCGGCCGGGCCTGACGCGGCGGGCGCCCGATTCACGGCGCGGACCCGCCTCACCCAGGTCAGTGGCTGAACAAACCGGTCGATCCCGGCCCTGCGCGTGTTGCCAAGGCGTCACGTCGCGCGGATAGACAGCCGGCGCCCGGCTCGATCCGGCGCTGCACCTGGGGAAGCTCCGATGCGTTCACTGCTCCTGGCCCTCGCCGCGACGACCGCACTCGCCGGTCCGGCGGGCGCGGCCACGATCCTGCCGCTCGACCGCGCCACGATCCTCGTCGGCTCGCCCTTCGACCTCAAGGTCGAGTTCGACGGGCCGAAGAAGGCCGAGGACGTGCGGATCACCATCAACGGTGAGGATTACAAGAGCGTCCTCGGCACGCAGGCCGGCTTCGTCGAGACGGAGAAGGGCGCGAAGGGCGAGGATCTCGGTGCGGCGGTGCTGCTGCGCGGCGTGACGCTCACCAAGCCCGGCCGCTACACCGTCGAGGCCACCGCCGGCAACGACCGCAGGACCGTGACCTGGGAGGTCTACGGCACCGGCGACACGCCGAAGGCCAAGAACATCATCTTCCTGCTCGGCGACGGCCTGTCGGTGGCCCACCGCACGGCCGCCCGGATCATGGCCAAGGGCATGAGCGAGGGCAAGGCGAACGGCCGGCTGGCCATGGACGACCTCGACCACATGGCGTTCATCGGCACCTCGTCGACCAACGCCATCGCCACCGACAGCGCCAACACCATGTCGGCGCTGATGACCGGCCACAAGACGGCGGTGAACGCGCTCGGCGTCTACGCGGACCGGACGCCCGCCTCCCTCGACGACCCGCGGGTCGAGACCATGGCGGAGGCGGTGCGGCGCAAGACCAAGAAGTCGGTCGGCCTCGTCGTGACCTCGGAGATCGAGGACGCGACGCCCGCCGCCGTGGTGGCCCATACCCGCCGCCGCGCCGACAAGGCCGAGATCGTCGAGATGCTGTTCTCCGTGAAGCCGGAAGTGGTGCTGGGCGGCGGCTCGGCCTATTTCCTGCCGAAATCCGTGCCGGGCTCCAAGCGCCGGGACGACAAGGACTTCATCGCGCAGTTCCGGGAGGCCGGCTACGCGCTCGCCACCGACAAGGACGAGCTTCAGACGATCGCTGGCGGCGACCGGCTGCTCGGCCTGTTCCACACCGGCAACCTGGACTACGCGCTCGACCGGATGCAGTTGAAGAAGGGCACGGTGGAGAAGTTCCCCAAGCAGCCCGGCCTCGTCGAGATGACCAAGACGGCGCTCGCCACGCTGTCGAAGAACCCCGAGGGCTTCTTCCTAATGGTGGAGGGCTCCTGCATCGACAAGGCGAGCCATCCGCTGGACTGGGACCGGGCGGTGTTCGAGACGATCGAGTTCGACCGCGCGATCGCGGTGGCGCGGCAGTTCCAGGCCGAGCATCCCGACACGCTGATCGTCGTCACCGGCGACCACACCCACGGCGTCTCCCTGATCGGCACCATCGACGACGACAAGCCCGGCACGGAGATGCGCGAGAAGGTCGGCACCTACGCCTCGGCCGGCTTCCCGAACTACGAGGACAAGGACGGGGACGGGTATCCCGACCGCATCGACGTCTCGCGCCGCCTCGCGCTGTTCGGCAGCAATGGCCCGGACCATTACGAGACCTTCCGGCCCAAGCTCGACGGCCCGTTCGAGCCGGCGGTGAAGACGCAGGACGGGATCTACGTCGCCAACGAGACCTACAAGTCCGTGCCGGGCGCGGTCTTCGTGAAGGGCAACATCCCGAAGGACGAGGACACGGCCGTGCACGCGGTGGACGACGTGGTGCTGCAATCCTCCGGCCCGGGCGCCGAGGGTTTCAAGGGCTACATGGAGGAGAGCGACGTCTACCGCGTCCTGGCCGAGGCCTTCGCGCTGGGCGCGGTGAAGAAGTAGGCGCGTCAGAACCCTCCCCCCTCAGCGGGGGAGGGTGCCCGGCGGAGCCGGGCGGGAGAGGGGAACCACGGTGCCGGTTAAACCTGAACCGTTATGACGGGCGCCCCATCCTGAAGCGTGGTTCCCCTCTCCCGGCTCACTGCGTTCGCCACCCTCCCCCGCAGAGGGGGGAGGGTTCAGCCCCGCCCGCACGCGACAGGCCCCATCTCGATCCAGGAGTGCCCATGCTCCAGCGCCCCAACCGCCGCACCCTGATCGCCGGCGCGGCCAGCCTCCTCGCCGCCGGGGCGCGCCCCGCCCGGGCCGAAGAGGCGCTCACCTTCGAGGAGCTCTACGGCGCGGTCGGCGTCCTCGGCCTCAGCTTCTCCGACAAGGTCAAGGCGCTGGCCGGCCGGGAGGTCGCTATGCGGGGCTACATGGCCCCGCCGCTCAAGGCGGAGGCGACGTTCTTCGTGCTCACCGCGATCCCGATGGCGCTGTGCCCGTTCTGCTCCTCGGATGCCGACTGGCCGAACGACATCGTGGTCGTCTACCTAGACAGCCGGCAGACCTTCGTGCCGCCCGCCAAGCTCATCGCGGTGACGGGCCGGCTCGAAGTGGGCTCCTGGACCGACCCCGAGACCGGCTTCGTCAGCCTCCTGCGCCTGCGCCACGGCCGCTTCACGACGGTCTAGCCCCATGCTCGCCCTGACCCTCGCGGACCTCGCCATCGGCTTCCCGGGCCTCGCCGCACCGGTCCTGGCGATCGAGCGCCTGACCGTCGCGGCCGGCGCCCGCCTCGCCGTCACGGGCGCCTCGGGCTCGGGCAAGAGCACCCTCGTCAACCTGATCACCGGGCTCGCGCGGCCGGATCGCGGCCGGATCCTGTGGGGCGAGACCGACATCGCCCGGCTGAACGAGGCGGCGCGGGACCGCTGGCGGGCGGCCCATGTCGGGCTGGTGATGCAGGATTTCCACCTCTTCCCCGGCCTGTCCGCCCTCGACAACGTGCTGCTGCCCGCCCGGCTCTCCGGCGCGGCGGATGCCGCCCTGAGGGCCCGGGCGGGCGACCTGCTCGGGCGGGTCGGGCTCTCGCGGCCGGGGCAGGACGTGGCCACCCTGTCGCGGGGCGAGATGCAGCGGGTGGCGGTGGCGCGGGCGCTGCTGCGCCGGCCGGGGATCCTGGTCGCGGACGAGCCGACCGCGAGCCTCGATCCGGAGGCCGGCGCGGCGGTGGCGACGCTCCTCGTCGCCCTCGCGGAGGAGGAGGGCGCCACCCTGATCGTGGTCAGCCACGACGAGCGGCTGACCGAGCGTCTCGCGCGCCGCATCCGGCTCGCGGCGGGACGCGTCGTCGCCGACACCGACAGGGAGGCCGTGGCGTGATCCGCTTCGTGCTCGCCGACCTGCGGCGCCTCTGGCCGGCCGCTCTGGTCGTGGTGCTGCTGGTGGCCCTCGCCACGGCGCTGGGCGTGGCCGTGACGCTTCAGGAGCGTGCCCTGCGCCTCGGCAGCGCCCGGGCGGCGGACCGCTTCGACCTCGTCGTCGGCGCGGCCGGGAGCGAGGTGCAACTCGTGCTCTCGGCGGTCTTCCTCCAGCCCGCGCCGCTGCCCCTGGCTCCCGGGGAGGTGCTGGCGCGGTTGTCCCGCGACCCCCGCGTGGCCTGGGCGGCGCCGATCGGCTTCGGCGATTCCTACGGCGGACATCCGATCATCGGCACGACGACGCGCCTCGTCACCGGCACCGGCGGCGGCGTCCACGAGGGCCGGATCTTCGCGGCGGAGGGCGAGGCCCTGGCCGGGAGCGCCGTCGCCCTGCCGGTCGGCTTCGCGCTGCACCCGATGCACGGCAGCGGCGCCGAGCCGGGCGAGACCCACGGCGAGACCACCTACCGGATCGTCGGGCGGCTGAGCCCCACCGGGACGGCCTGGGACCGGGCGATCCTGGTGCCGATCCAGGCGGTCTGGCACACCCACGGGCTCGGCACGGTCTCCGAGGAGCACGGGGAGCATGAGGAGGCGCAGGCCGAGGCGGGCGCGGCGCACCACCACCATCACCACGGCCGCATCAACCCGGACGCGCCGCTGACCGAGACCTTCGACGGGCCCCTGCCGGGCCTGCCCGCGATCCTGGTCAAGCCGGTCTCGTTCGGTGCCGCCTACAAGCTGCGGCAGGAATACCGGTCGGGGACCACGCTGGCGGTCTTCCCCGGCGAGGTGCTGACGCGCCTCTACGCCACCCTGGGCGACGCCCGCCAGGTGCTGATGGCGATCTCCTACGGGGCGGAGGCGCTGGTGGCGGCCTCCCTGATGCTGGTCACGGTGATCCACGTGGCGCAGAGCCGGCGGCAGATCGGGGCGCTGCGGGCCTTCGGGGCTCCGCGGCGCGCCGTGTTCCTGATCGTCTGGAGCGAGACGATGCTCCTGGTGCTGGCGGGAATCGCGCTCGGATTCGCCCTGGGCGACGGGGCCGCGCGGGTCCTCGCGCGCGTCTACGAGGGGCAGGGCGGCTTTCCGCTGCCGGTGGAACTGGCAGGGGAGGACGCCGCCTTCGCGGGCGCGCTCGTCGTCGCCGCCTCCCTGCTGGCGCTGGTGCCGGCGGCCCTGGCCTACCGGCAGTCGCCGCTCGCGGCGCTTCGGTCCTGAGCCCTGCGAGGCGCCGGCCGTGCCCAGCCAACGCCCCGCGGACCCTCCTCCCGATCGCGCCTCAGCGCAGGGCGGACCAGCCGCTCATGCAGGTGTCGTAGGCGCGGCCGCCGCGGGCCGAGAGCACCGGACGGTCGGACCGCACCATGGCCAGTTCCGCATCGCAGCGGTGCTTGGCGGGGGCCGGGCCGGCATTCGCCTCGATCCTGTTGCGGGAGGCGCAGTCCCGATAGGCGCCGTGACCGGCGGCCGAGATCGCCGGACGGTCTGACCGGATCATGGCCAGCTCCGCATCGCAGCTGTGCTTGGGCGCCACCTGGGCCGGCGCGAACGCCGCACTGTTCCTGGCCGCGCAGGCGGCGTAGGCGCTGTGCCCGGCCGCCGAGATCGCCGGACGGTCCGAGCGGACCATCGCCAGTTCTGCGTCGCACCCTCCCGCCGACGCCCCCGAGGTCAGCCCCAGCAGGGCGGCACACGCGAACAGACTTCCGACCACGATCTTCATGATTCCTCCCCGCCTGCGCCACGGCAGGCCCCGAGATTGCGCTTATGATGAAGTACAGATTGGAGCGCGACGGGGAATGGAATGCAAACCGCGGCAGCGACGTCCCGTGTACGGCCGCAACTTATAAGTAGTGTCGGCTAAATCTCAACACTGAATTGTATTTATGCCGACTGACGTAAGTCAACCACGTGAAACGCGGCCCGGCTTATGCCGTGAGCGCTAGATCTCGGCTCTCAGTCCGGTGCGCGGCGGGCGCGTGATCGACACCGGCCGTCCGGCTCCGGGCGGCTCCTCCTGGCGGCTCCTGTCCGCGCCCACCCTGCGGACGGGCTACCGTGCGCACACATCTCAATAGCCGGCTCATCGATTAACCGCGCCTGGAATGCGCGACGATCCTCATGCTGAGGTGCCGCGCAGCGGCCTCGAAGCACCCAGAACGTTCATCCAAGAGAAAAGGCGCCTTGGACGAGACGCTCTGGGGTGCGTGCGGGCCTGCGGCCCGCCAGAGGCTCGCTATGCTCGCACCTCAGCATGAGGAGGTGGTTGTTGCCATTTTTAAGATAATATGCTCAGTTTTGAGTTCGTATTGCCTTATCAAATCTGATGCGCATCCAGGATGTTCGGCTGAGAATTTGTCCCGCAATGTCGGCCGGGCGGTCAGAGCATGCTCCCGGTTCGGCCCCGATGCGCTCGGCGGAAGCCTCGCGACGGCTTCGTCCATCGTACTAACCGAGATCGGTTTTTTGGGAGTTGTGTGCACCCGGTCGGCGGACGGGGAAGGAGACGGACCGGTGGCGAGCGACATCGACCGTCCTGGGTGCGGACGCGCCGTCATCCCGGGCAGACCGGGTCGGACCGCCAAGTCGGGACGACCCGCAGGTCGGGTGGCGGCCGTCGGAGAATGTGCGAAGGTGGGAGCGCTGGTGGAGCCAGGCGGAATCGAACCGCCGACCTCTTGAATGCCATTCAAGCGCTCTCCCAACTGAGCTATGGCCCCATTCCCGGCGCGGCGCTTGGGATCGCCGCAGGGTGTCGCGCACTCAAAAAGGCCGCTCGCGGCGGCCTCGTCAAACCCGGATCGACCGGAGGAAAGCTGGTGGAGCCAGGCGGAATCGAACCGCCGACCTCTTGAATGCCATTCAAGCGCTCTCCCAACTGAGCTATGGCCCCACTGGAGACCGCGGCGGCTGGGACGCCCGCGGTGCCGCCGGACCGAGCCCCGAGGGGCGGTCGCGTTCGGTGGCGGCTGTATAGGGGGGAGCCGCACCGGACACAAGCCCCCGCGGCCCCGTTCTGCGAAGTTTTCGTGACCGGCGCGAATCACCTAGCGCCGGCCGCGACTTAGGGGATCACGACTCCTCGTCGTTCTCGATGTCGCCGTCGATGAGGTCGGAGACGTCGTCGCCGCTCTCCTCGTCCTCCTCCAGGAAGGTGTCGTCGTCGCCGCTCGCGCCGCCCACGTCGGCATCGTCGTCCGTCGCCGTCTCGGCCCCGTCCTCGGCGGCCTCGACCTCGTCGAGGGAGATCATCTCGGGGGCGCCCGCCTCCTCGTCGGGCTCCTCCTCCGCCGCGCGGTTGGCGATCGCCGGGGCCGGCACGCGGGTCGTCGTGAGCGCGGCGATCTGGTAGACCGTGCCGCATTTCGGGCAGGTGGCGGGGTCCCTGTTGAGGTCGTAGAACTTGGCGCCGCAGCTCATGCACTGGCGCTTCAAGCCGAGTTCCGGTCTGGCCACGGTTCGAAAGCCTTCGAGAGGATGTTCGGGAAGAGGCCGGTTAGTCGCGGGCGTTGCCGGTGTCAAATCGATCGAGGGCGGTTGCCGTCTTCGGGCGGATGACGCGGCCCCGCCCCCGTGGTAACGACCCGCCGCTTCCGCCCCCTCCCGCGACCAGGCCTCCTCCCGTGTCCCACGATTCCGCCCCCTCGCCGATCACCGCCCGGGCCGGGACGCCCCTGCGGGGCCGCCTGCGCCCGCCGGGCGACAAGTCCATCTCCCACCGGGCGATGATCCTCGGCCTGCTCAGCCTCGGCGAGACCCGGGTCGAGGGCCTGCTGGAGGGCGACGACGTGCTGCGCACCGCCGCCGCCGCTCGCGCCCTCGGCGCCGGGATCGACCATGACGGGCCCGGCCGCTGGCGGGTGCGCGGCGTCGGCATCGGCGGCCTGTCGGATCCCGCGGGCGTGCTCGATTTCGGCAATGCCGGCACCGGCTCGCGGCTGATGATGGGCGTGGTCGGCGGCCAGCCGGTCACCGCGACCTTCGACGGCGACGCCTCCTTGCGCAAGCGGCCGATGCGCCGGATCCTCGACCCGCTCGTCCAGATGGGCGCGACGGTGGTCTCGGAGGAGGCGGGCGGGCGCGTGCCCCTGGTCCTGCGCGGCCCCGACGAGGCGATCCCGATCACCTACGCGACGCCGGTCGCCTCGGCGCAGGTGAAGTCGGCGGTGCTGCTCGCGGGCCTCAACGCGCCGGGCACCACCACGGTGATCGAGGCCGCGGCCACCCGCGACCACACCGAGCGGATGCTGCGCCTGTTCGGCGCCGAGGTCACCGTGGAGGCCCACGGGCCGGACGGCCACGGCCGCGCCGTCGCGCTGACCGGCCAGCCGACCTTGCGTGCGGCCGACGTGATCGTGCCGGCCGACCCGTCCTCGGCCGCCTTCCCGATCGTCGCGGCGCTGATCGTGCCGGGCTCGGACGTGACGATCGAGGGCGTGATGATGAACCCGCTGCGCACCGGCCTGATCACCACGCTCCTGGAGATGGGCGCCGACATCGCGCGGGTGAACGAGCGCGACGAGGGCGGCGAGACCGTGGCCGACCTGCGGGTGCGGGGAAGCCGCCTCACCGGCGTGAGCGTGCCGCCCGAGCGGGCGCCCGCGATGATCGACGAGTACCCGGTTCTGGCCGTGGCGGCCGCCTTCGCGGCGGGCACGACCCGGATGCAGGGCCTGCACGAGCTGCGGGTCAAGGAATCGGACCGGCTCGCCGCGGTGGCGGACGGGCTGAAGGCCAACGGCGTCGCGCACGTCGTCGAGGGCGACGACCTGATCGTGCACGGGGACGGCACCCCGGCCGCCGGCGGCGGCACGGTGGCGACGCATCTCGACCACCGCATCGCCATGGCGTTCCTGGTGATGGGGCTCGCCACCCGCGAGCCGGTCACGGTGGATGACGGGGCGATGATCGCGACGAGCTACCCGGCCTTCCTCAGCGACCTGCGCGGCCTCGGCGCCGCCCTGGCGGATTGACGGGTTTCGAGGTGACGGCGTGATGGTGATCGCGATCGACGGACCGGCCGCCTCGGGGAAGGGCACGCTCGCCCGGCGGCTCGCGCAGCATTACGGCCTGCCGCATCTCGATACCGGGCTCCTGTACCGGGCGGTGGCGCTGACGCTCCTCGATGCCCGGACCGACCTGCGGGACGAGGCCGCGGCCGCCGCGGCGGCGCGGGCGCTGCGGGCCGAGTCGCTCGGCGACGCGCGGCTGCGCGACCGCGCCATGGGGGAGGCGGCCTCGGTGGTCTCGGCCTTCCCGGCGGTGCGGGCGGCGCTCCTCGACTGGCAGCGCCGCTTCGCGGCGGCGCCGGGCGGGGCGGTGCTCGACGGGCGCGACATCGGCACGGTGGTCTGCCCGGACGCGCCCGTGAAGCTGTTCATCACGGCCTCCTCGGAGGAGCGCGCGCATCGCCGCCACCGGGAGCTCGGCGGCCGGGGCGAGCCGGTGGCCTACGACGCAGTGCTCGACGACATCGTGCGCCGCGACGCCCGCGACGCGGACCGGGCGGCGGCCCCGCTGCGGGTCGCCGAGGACGCGGTGGTGATCGACACGACGGATCTCGACGCCGACGCGGCGTTCCGGGCCGCCACGGCGGTGGTCGAGGCGCGTTGGCGGGTGCAGGGGTAGGGACGGGACGTGAAGCGTCGCCCTTCCTCTCTGCACCGCAGCTGTCCGCGACACATACGGTTGCGCCGCTCCAGTCTCCCGATCGGGACAGGGGCTCGCGTCAACACCCGATCAGCTGAACCTTACGAAAGGGCCGCTCACAGTGGGTCTCAGGCGGTCCGCTGTTACCCTGCTGAGTTGGCCTTCATGCCTAACCCAAGCACGCCTGCCGATCCGCTAGCGCGCGCGCTCCACGACCGGGCGTGGGCCGAAGCGTATCCCCTCATCGACCGACAGCTCTCACCGCTGGGATTGAGGGCCATGACGGTTCTCGCCCCGCCACCGGGCGCCGCGGTGCTCGACATCGGATGCGGCGCCGGCCAGACCCTCTGCCAACTCGCCGAGTTCGTGGGAGCCAATGGCCGGGTCATCGGCGTTGATGTGGCTGAAACCCTCCTCGCCATAGCCGCACAACGCACGCGGGGCTCCCGAACGTCAGCTTGATCGAGGCCGACGCCCAAGTGGTCGCCCTGCCGTCAGGGTGTGCAGACGCGATCTACTCGCGTTTCGGCGTTATGGGGTTCTCTGATCCGGTCGCAGCCTTCACCAATTTTCACAGGATTTTCAGGCCGGGCGGGAGGCTTGCTTTCGTCTGCTGGCAGGCCTTGGACAAGAACGAGCTTGATCACATGCCGCTGGCCGCCGTAGGTCTCCCAGGCGTCAGAGACGATGTCCCTTTCAGTTTCGCCGATCCGCGCGTTATCCTTGGTGTCCTCGGACAAGCAGGCTTCCAGGGGATTGACGTTCGCGGTCACAGCGAGCGGGTGTCAAGCGGCGATCTCAACGCGATGACCGAGGTCTTGCTCAAGGTTGGCTCGCTTGGGAAGATCGTTCGCGAGCACCTCGCCCTCCGAGCGGAAGCCGAACCACGATTGAGAGCGGCATTGGCGAAGCTTGGTGATGCCGCGAAGATCAGTTTGCCGGCGTCGGTGTGGCTTGTAACGGCACACAAGACGTGACACGGGATCGATCACCGTTTCCGATTGATGACTTGGGTGGAGCGGACCGGGGTTGGGATTGCCCCGCCAAACCGGCGCACCCCCTCATGTTCCCCGCGGCTTCGCCCGCCGGGTCGGCGGGGCGGTGAGCGGGTCCTCCGGCCAGGGGTGCTTCGGATACTGCCCGCGCATGTCGGCCCGCACCGCCGCCCAGGAGCCGCGCCAGAAGCCGGGCAGGTCGCGGGTGATCTGGATCGGGCGCTGGGCCGGAGAGAGCAGGTGCAGCACCACCGGCACCCGCCCGCCGCCGATGGTCGGATGCACCGCGAGCCCGAACACTTCCTGCACCCGCACCGCCAGCACCGGCTCGTCGCCCTCGTAGTCGACCGGGATGCGCGAGCCCGTCGGCACCTCGATGTGGGTCGGGGCCTCGGCGTCGAGACGCGCGCGCAGGCTCCAGGGCAGCAGGGCGTGGAGCGCCTCGGCCACGCGATCCGGCCCGACCTCGTCGAGGCGGGTGAGGCCGACGAGGTGCGGGGCGAGCCAATCCTCCGCCGTGGCGGCCAGCGCCTCGTCCGAGAGGTCGGGCCAGGGCTCACCCTCGGCGCCGCGCAGGAACGAGACCCGCGCGCGCCACTGCGCCGCCGCCTTCGACCAGGGCAGGGTTGAGATCCCGAGATCCGCGATCCCGCGCGCCAGCAGCCGCGCCGCGTCCTCGCCGGCGGGCACCGGCAGGATCCGCTCGCCGAGCACGACCGATCCGAGCCGCCGCTGGGCGCGGGCCCGCAGCGCCCGAACGGTCGGGTCGAAGGCGAGGCTGGTGCGGGCCTCGATCCGGTCGGGAAAAAGGGCCTCGATCTCCTCCTGGGTGATCGCGGCCGCCGCCAGGATGCGCGAGGCGGCGGCCTTGCCGACGATCTCCGCCACCGCCAGGAAGGGCGCCCGCGCCAGGGCCAAGGCGGGGTCCAGGGCGGCGCCGCGGCCATTCGCCAGCACGTAGTCGCCCGCCTTGCCCCGGGCGCGGGCGATGCGGTCCGGATAGGCCAGCGCCAGGAGCGCGCCGGGCGAAGGCGCCTCGCCGTCGCCGACGGGGCCGGCGGCGCGAACCCAGCCGGCGGCGAGGCGGCGCATGTCCTCGGCCCGGCCGGAACGGTCGCGGCGGAAGCGGTCCACCCGCTCGGCGAGGTCGACCGCGTCGCCCCCGAGCCCGCGCTCGACCAGCACGGCCGCGAGGTCGGCGGCGTCGCGGGCGGCGCTGCGGCCGCGCTCGCCCGCCGCCACCACCATGCGGGCGAGGCGCGGGGGCAGGGGCAGCGCCCGCAGCTTCGCCCCCTCGGGCGTCAGCCGGCCCGCCCCGTCGAGGGCGCCGAGGCCCGCGAGCAGCGCCTTCGCTTCCGCCAGGGCCGGGGCGGGCGGGGGATCGAGGAAGGGCAGGGTGGCCGGGTCGGCGACGCCCCAGGCGGCGCAGTCGAGGACGAGGCCGGCGAGGTCGGCCGACAGGATCTCGGGCCGGGTGAAGGGCTCCAGCGCTCCCGTGGCCGCCTCGGCCCAGAGCCGGTAGCAGATCCCGGGCTGCGTGCGCCCGGCGCGGCCTCGGCGCTGGTCGACGGAGGCCCGCGAGGCCCGCACGGTGACGAGGCGGGTGAGGCCGAGATCGGGCTCGTAGACCGGCACCCGGGCCAGGCCGGAATCCACCACCACCCGCACGCCCTCGATGGTGAGCGAGGTCTCGGCGATGGAGGTGGCGAGCACGACCTTGCGGCGGCCCGGCGGGCTCGGGCGCACGGCCCGGTCCTGCTCGGCCCGGTCGAGCGCCCCGTAGAGCGGCGCGAGGTCGACCTCCGGATGGGCGGCGAGGCGCCCCTCCAGGATCTCGGCGACCCGGCGGATCTCGCCCTGGCCGGGCAGGAAGGCCAGCACCGAGCCGGGCTCGGCGCGGAGCGCCCGCTCGATCGCCTCGGCGACCTGGTCCTCGATGCGGCGGTTGGGATCGCGGTCGAGGAAGCGGGTCTCGACCGGGAAGGCGCGCCCCTCCGAGGCGATCACCGGCGCCTCGCCCATCAGGCGCGCCACGCGGGCGCCGTCGAGGGTCGCCGACATCGCGAGGAGGCGCAGGTCCTCCCGCAGGCCGCTCTGCGCGTCGAGGGCCAGCGCGAGGCCGAGATCCGCGTCGAGGGAGCGTTCGTGGAACTCGTCGAACAGCACCGCGGCGACGCCCGTCAGTTCGGGATCGTCCAGGATCATGCGGGCGAACACGCCCTCGGTGACGACCTCGATCCGGGTGCGGGCCGACACCTTGGAGCCGAGGCGCACCCGCAGGCCGACCGTGTCGCCGACCCGCTCGCCCAAGGTCTCGGCCATGCGCTCGGCGGCGGCCCGGGCGGCGAGGCGGCGGGGCTCCAGCACGAGGATGCGCCCGTCGCCCCGCCAGGGCGCATCGAGGAGGGCGAGGGGCACGCGGGTGGTCTTGCCGGCGCCGGGCGGCGCCACCAGCACGGCGTTGGGGTTCCGCTCCAGGGCGGCGAGGAGGTCGCCGAGGACGGTATCGATCGGCAGGGCGGTGGGCATGCCGTCGCATGGAGGCGGGCGGCGCGGGATGCAAGCCCGCGCCGCCCGCGATGCGTCACCCGACCGGGTCGGCCATCGCCTGGCGCTCGAACAGCGCCCGGTAGGCGCCGTCCGGCCGCCGCACGAGGGCGTCGTGCGGGCCGTCCTCGACGATGCGCCCGCGCTCGAAGACCAGGATGCGGTCGAGGGACCGCACGGTCGAGAGCCGGTGGGCGATCACGATCGCCGTGCGCCCGCGCATCAGCCGCTCGGTCGCCTCCTGGATCAGCGCCTCCGATTCCGAATCGAGGCTCGCCGTCGCCTCGTCCAGGATCAGGATCGGCGCATCGGCCAGGAAGGCGCGGGCCAGCGCCACCCGCTGGCGCTCGCCGCCCGACAGCTTCACCCCGCGCTCGCCGACCAGCGTCGCGTAGCCCTTCGGCAGGCGCGCGATGAAGTCGTGCGCGTTGGCGAGCCGCGCCGCCCGCTCGATCTCCGCCATCGCGGCGCCGGGGCGCCCGTAGGCGATGTTCTCCGCGAGCGTGCGGTGGAACAGCGAGGGCTCCTGGGGGACGATCGCCACCTGGGCGCGCAGGCTCGCCTGCGTCACCCGGGCGACGTCCTGCCCGTCGATCAGCACCCGCCCGCCCGTGACGTCGTGCAGGCGCTGGATCAGCTTGACGAAGGTCGTCTTGCCGGAGCCCGAGCGCCCGACGAGCCCCACCCGCTCCCCGGCCGGGATCTCGACCGAGAGGTCCCGGTAGAGCGGCGCCGCGTGGCCCGCGTAGTGGAAGGTCACGGCCTCGAAGCGGATCGCGCCGCCGGTCACCCGCAGGGGCGCGGCCTCGGGCGCGTCGGCGACGCCGATGGATTCCGCGTCGAGGGCCACGAGTTCCTCCATCTCGCCGAGCGCCCGCTGCAGGTGGGTGATGTGGAAGCCGACCTCGCGCAGGTAGCCGTGCAGCACGAAGTAGCTCGTGAGCACGGTCGCGACCTCGCCGGGGCTCGCCTCGCCGCGCCACCAGAACCAGAGGGCGAGGCCGATCAGGGCGGTGCGGAAGACGAGCAGCATCACGTTGCGCAGGGTCCCGCTCCAGACCGCGATCGACCAGGTGCGCCGCGTGCGCTTGCGCCACTTGCCGAGGGTGCGCGCGAGCCGGGCATCCTCGCGCGCCTCCGCGCCGAAGGCCTTCACCACCGCGTTGTTGCCGATGGCGTCGGCCATCACCCCGCCGAGCTGCGAGTCGAGCGCGTTCGACAGGGCGGCCGCCGGCTGGCTGACCCGGGCCGCGAGGAGGACCGACACGCCGATGAAGAGCGCCGTCATTCCGCCGACCAGCGCGCCCATGGCGGGCCAGGCCCAGCCGAGCACGGAGGCGGTCCCGGCCATCGCCACGAGCGTCGGGACCATGGCGAGGAGCACGATGTCGTTCAGGCCGTCGACCGCCCACATGCCCCGCGAGATCTTGCGCACCGTCGACCCGGAGAAGGTGCCGGCGTGCCAGTCCGTGGAGAGCCGCTGCACCCGGTGGAAGGCGTCGCGGGCGATGTCCGACATCATCGCGAGCGTCAGCCGCACGATGAGGGCGAGCCCGGCCTGCCGGAGTCCGACCGTGACGGCGCCAAGGGCCGCCATGGCGGCGAGCGCCCGGATCGCGCCGTCGAGGGCGGCGGCGCGATCCGGCCCGGCGAGGTCGCCGATCACCCGCCCGGCATAGACCGGCAGCAGCACGTCCGCGACCGTCGCAGCGGTCATGACGGCCGTGATCGACGCGACGAGGCGGAGGCGCTCGCCCCAGCGCCGGGCGAGGAACAGGAGGACGCGGCGGGTCGCGCCCGCGCGGTCGTCGGAACGAGGAGCCATGATGCGTCGTCGACGCGGTGGGGCGTCGATCCCATCGGAGACGCGGCCGGGCCCGGTCGGGGGGCGGCGCGCCGTCGTCGCGTATCGGAAGGGGTTGCTGCGGTCGCCCCGGCCGTTAGGCCATCAGGGACCGTCGAATCCGCGCGTCAGCGATGAATTCGAGAGGAGTGCACGAAGCATACTGTCACGTCGCGCCCCTCCTGGTTCGTGTGCAACTGCGAGAAGCCTTAGCAGCTGCGGGCCGCGGAGGCAATCCGCGTTCCTGACCTTTCGTCATGCGGACGGGACACCCCGCGCGGGCAGGCAGGATCATCCGCCCATCCGCGCCGTCATGATGACGAACGGTTCCCGATGTGCTGACGGAACGGGATCGCGGGTCGCGACTCGTCGCCGTGACGGCGACGCAAGTCATCCGTGGCACCTGCCCAAGGAGATCCACCCGATGCGAATCCTGACCCTGTCCGTTGCGGCGGCGACGCTCGCGGGCTCCCTCGCCCTGTCCGCGGCGCCGGCCTCGGCGGCGGTCACCGGCCCGGTCGCCGTCGCGACGAACATCACCACGATCGCGCAGGCCCGCATGACCCAACGCGAGATGCGCCGGATGCAGGGCCGCGGCGTCAGCCGCCGGATGATGGAATCCGACCCGAACGCCCGCAACCCGTCGCGTCCCGGCTACCAGCAGCAGAAGGGCAACACCACCGGCGGGCCGGCCTACTGACCCGCCCCATCCTAGAGCAGACTCCGATCACGTTGCACTCGGATACTGCTCTAGGTCTTTGATCTTACGCATTTTCTGCGACGAACCGATATCGAGTTCGTCGGACAATGCTCTAGCGCGGATCCCGGTTCACCCGGGATCCGCCCCGGGCCGCGTCAGCCCCCGATGTTGAAGGCCGCCAGCGCCGCCATGTTGACGAGGTCGCTGTCGGTGGCGCCGAGCGAGACGATCTGCACCGGCTTGTCGAGGCCGACGATCAGCGGCCCGAGCACCTGCGCGCCGCCGAGTTCCTGCAGCATCTTCGTGGAGATCGAGGCCGAGTGGAAGGCCGGCATGACGAGTACGTTGGCCGGCTGCTTCAAGCGGCTGAAGGGGTATTGCGCCAGGATCTCCCGGTTGAGAGCCACGTCGGCCGACATCTCGCCGTCGTACTCGAAGTCGACCCGCATCCCGTCGAGGATCTTGACCGCCTCCTGCACCTTCTCGGCGCGCTCGGCCTTGGGATGGCCGAAGGTCGAGAATGAGAGGAGCGCCACCCGCGGGTCGTAGCCGAGGCGGCGCGCCACGCCCGCGGCCTCGATCGCGATGCCGGCGATCTCCTGGGCGGAGGGCATCTCGTGGATCGCCGTGTCGGCGACCAGCACGACCCGCCCGCGGGCGAGGCAGAGCGAGACGCCGATTACCCGGTGGCCGGGCTTGGGATCGATGACGTGGCGCACGTCGTCGAGGGCGACCGAGTAGTTGCGGGTCGCGCCCGTCACCATCGCGTCCGCGTCGCCGAGCGCCACCATCGAGGCCGCGAAGTGGTTGCGGTCCTGGTTGATCAGCCGCTGGCAGTCGCGGAACAGCAGGCCCTTGCGCTGCATCCGCGCGTAGAGGAACTGCGCATAGACCGCGTTGCGGTCCGACTTGGCGGCGTTGTGGATCTCGATGTTCTCGCGGCCGGCCAAGTCGATCCCGGCGGCTTCCGCGTTGGCGAGCACCCGGTCCTCGCGGCCGACCAGGATCGCGGTGCCGAGCCCCTGGTTGACGAAGGAGATGGCCGCCCGGATGACGACCTCCTCCTCGCCCTCCGCGAAGACGACGCGCTTGGGGAACTTGCGCACCCGCTCGAAGATGCGGTTGAGGGTGCCGGCGACGGGATCGCGCCGGGCCGAGAGCTGCGCCCGGTAGGCGTCCATCGAGGCGATCGGCTTGCGGGCAACGCCGGTGTCGATGGCGGCCTTGGCCACCGCGGGCGGGATCGTGTGGATCAGCCGCGGATCGAAGGGCACCGGGATGATGTAGTCGCGCCCGAAGCGCGGCCGCGTGCCCTGGTAGGCCGCCGCGACTTCGTCCGGCACGTCCTCGCGCGCCAGCGCTGCCAGCGCCTGCGCGGCCGCGATCTTCATCTCCATGTTGATCGTGGTCGCGCGCACGTCGAGGGCGCCCCGGAAGATGTAGGGAAAGCCCAGCACGTTGTTGACCTGGTTCGGGTAGTCCGAGCGGCCGGTCGCCACGATGGCGTCGTCGCGGACCTTCGCCACCTCCTCGACCGTGATCTCCGGGTCGGGATTGGCCATGGCGAAGATGATCGGCTGGGGCACCATCGAGGCGATCATCTCGGGCGTGAAGGCGCCCTTCACCGAGAGGCCGAACACGATGTCGGCGCCCTCGATCGCCTCCGCGAGGGTCCGCCGGCTGGTCTCGACCGCGTGGGCCGACTTCCACTGGTTCATGCCCTCGGTGCGGCCCGCATAGACCACGCCCTTGGTGTCGCAGAGGATGACGTTCTGGGGCCCGAAGCCCAACGCCTTGAGGAGCTCGATGCAGGCGATGCCGGCCGCGCCCGCGCCGTTGACCACGAGCTTCGCCGCGCCGATGTCGCGGCCCGTGAGGTGGAGCGCGTTGATCACGCCCGCCGCCGCAATGATCGCGGTGCCGTGCTGGTCGTCGTGGAAGACCGGAATGTCCATCAGTTCCCGCAGGCGCTCCTCGATGATGAAGCACTCGGGGGCCTTGATGTCCTCCAGGTTGATGCCGCCGAAGGTCGGGCCGAGATAGCGCACGCAGTTGATCACCGCGTCGGGATCCTCGGTGCCGACCTCGAGATCGAAGGCGTCGATGTCGGCGAAGCGCTTGAACAGCACCGCCTTGCCCTCCATCACCGGCTTCGAGGCGAGCGCGCCGCGGTTGCCGAGGCCGAGGATCGCGGTGCCGTTCGACACGACCGCCACGAGGTTGCCCTTGGCCGTGTAGTCGAAGGCGAGCGCCGGATCCTCCGCGATGGCGAGCACCGGCACGGCGACGCCGGGCGAGTAGGCGAGGGAGAGGTCGCGCTGCGTCGCCATCGGCTTCGTGGCGACCACCTCCAGCTTGCCGGGGCGGCCCTGGGCGTGGAACTGCAGGGCCTCCTGATCGGTGAAGGTCGGGCGCGCGCGGCGCGGGACGGGACGGGACTCGCTCATGCCGGGACCTTCTTCGCCTTTAGTCTGACAACCCGTGGTGGGAGTTGTCTGATAGGGCTCGCGCGGGCGCTACTCAAGGGCGGCCGATGGGGCGGCCGATGGGGTGGCCATCGGGCGGCATCGGCGGCTGCCGGATTCGGAAGCACCCCCGTCCTCCGACGGGAACTTTGCGGAAGCTCGACCGCTTCTCAGGCGTTTGCCGGTCCCCGACCGGTTTCCGCTCCCGGAGCCGACATGTCCCGTCACGTTCTCGCCGCCGCGCTCCTCCTCGCGGGCGCGGCCTCCGCCGCCGCCCAGCAGGACGCGACCCCGGCCGCAGCGCCGCCCGCATCGCCGCCGCCGCAGGCTCCCGCCGCGCAGCCGGCGGCGCCCGCCACCCTCGACAACAACCTGCGCCCGACCTTCGTGGCCCAGCAGCCGGACGAGATGGTCGCCTCGAAGCTCATCGGGCTGTCGATCAAGAACCGCGCCGACGAGACCATCGGCAGCGTCGCCGACCTCGTCCTGTCGCCGGACCTGTCGGTGAAGTCCTACGTGGTGGGCGTCGGTGGCTTCCTCGGCATCGGCACGAAGTACGTCTCGATCGCCCGCAGCGCCGTCCAGATCGACCGCACGGACGACAAGACCCTGAAGGCCGTGATCGACACCGACCGCGACCAACTCCGCGCCGCGCCCGAATACGTCTATCTCGGGCAGGAGCCCGACAAGAAGGCCGCGGCCAAGCCCTGACGCAGGCCCATCGCCTTTCGGCGGGACTCCGCTAGGGTGCGCCTGACGGAGGGTCAGCCCATGAAAGCGCGGAGCCCTGGGCCGGAGGAGCGGGTGCGCCGGGCCTTCGCCACCCAGGCGGGCCATTGCGCGCGGCTGGGATCGCCCTTCACGGCCTCGCTGTGCGGGCTCCTGGCCGAGCGGCTCAACGCGGAGACGCCGCTCGGCGGGCGCATCCTCGCCTGGCCGGGCGACCCGGAGACCGACGCCCTGGCGCTGCGGCTGTGCGGCGGCCTGCACGCGCTGGTCCGGGCGGGGCGGCTGCCCGACATCGCCCGGCGCTACCCGCCCGCACCCCTCGATCCCGAGGGGCTGTGGACCGCACTGTCCGCGGCGCTGGCGGAGGCAGGCGAGGCGCTCGACCCCTGGATCGACGGGCCGCCGCAGACGAACGAGGTGGCACGCTCCGGCGTCCTGATGCCCGGGCTGATGGCGGTGGCGGCCGCGACCGGCGGGAAGCCGATCGTACTTTGGGAGCTCGGCGCCAGCGCGGGCCTCAACCTCGTTCTCGACCGCTACGCCTACGACCTCGGCGGCGTGGCGGCGGGGGAGGCGGGCTCGGCCGTGCGCCTCGCCCCGGACTGGAGCGGGCCGCCGCCGCCCGCCGCCCGGGTCACGGTCGCGTCCCGGCGGGGCGTCGATCTCAACCCGCTCTCCCTGGGCGACCCGCGCGACCGCGAGCGGCTGATCGCCTATGTCTGGCCGGATCAGCGCGTGCGCCTCGCCCGGATGGAGGCGGCCGTCGCCCTCTCGGCCGCGGCCCCGCCGCCGCTCGACCGGGGCGACGCGGTGGCGTGGCTCGAAGCGCGGCTCGCCGCGCCGCCGGATCCCGGGTCGGTCCGGGTGGTGCAGCACTCGATCGCCCTCCAGTACTTCCCCGCGGAGGGGCGGGCCCGCGTCGCGGCGCTTCTCGCCGAAGCGGGGGCACGCGCGGGCGACGCCACCCCGCTCGCTTGGCTCGCCTACGAGTTCGACGGCAGCGGCTCGGCACTGACCCTCACCCTGTGGCCCGGGGGCGAGCGCCGCCGCCTCGCCACGGCCCACCCGCACGGGCAGTGGGTGCGCTGGGGGACGACGTGATGCGCGCGGACCTCTACCTCGCCTTCGTGGCGGCGAGCGCCGTGCTGGCGCTGATCCCCGGTCCCAACGTGGCGCTGATCGTGGCCAACAGCCTCGCGCACGGCGCGCGGGCCGGTCTCGCCACCGTCGCCGGGACGAGCGCCGCGATGGTGCCACAGCTCGCCGTGACGGTGCTCGGCGCCACGACGCTGCTGACGGCGCTGGCGGGATGGTTCGCCCTCGTGCGGTGGGCCGGCTTCGCCTACCTCGTCGTCCTCGGCCTGCGCGCCTGGTGGGCGCCGCCCGCCGACCTCGCCGGCGTGCGGCCGGAACCGCCAGGCCTGGGCGCGATGGCGCGGCGCGGCTTCCTGGTCTCGCTCAGCAATCCGAAGACCCTGCTGTTCTTCGGGGCCTTCCTGCCGCAATTCGTGGATCCCAGCGCCGATGCGGCGGGCCAGTTCGCCCTCCTGGCGGCCACCTTCCTCACCGTCGCGGCGACGATCGACAGCCTCTGGGCACTCCTCGCCGGGCGTCTGCACGGGATGCTGGCGCGCGGGGGACGCTGGCGGCAGCGGCTCACGGGAGGCTGCCTGATCGGGGCCGGCCTCGGCCTCGCGGCAGCGCGCCCGCCCGGCGGGTGACCAGCGGGTGCGCCCCGGTCGCGCATCCGGCCGTGCGGCGGTGTCGGGCCTGGGCCTGCCGCATCCGGCGGTGCCGGGCGGGTCGCGATACCATGATCGCGGGGGCGGTCGCGGCGCTCCAGCAAGGGAAGGCCCAGGGGCGGAACAGGGTCGTCGTCGTGCGGGAGGATGCGCCGGCCGCCTGAGCGCTCACACCACCGGTCATCCTTAATGACCGGTGGTTCCGTTCTCGAATGTCCGCCAAGCCCAGAACCCTGAACCTTGGGCTTGGTGTCGAACATTCGAGATGGTCAACGGCTGCGTCGATCTCGGGCCTGCCCGAGATCGGATCGATGCGTCAGCATCCTGGGCCGCTGGTATCAGTCGAGCGGGCCACCCGCCGCGCATTCGCGGGTCAGCCCGCGCAGGAAGGCCTCGCCCGCCTCGAAGGCCGCCACGGTGATGAACTCGTCGGGCTGATGGGCCTGGTCGATCGAGCCCGGCCCGCACACCACGGTGGGCAGGCCCGCCTGCTGGAAGCGACCGGCCTCGGTGGCGTAGGGCACCGAGACGGTGCGGTTGCGCCCCGCGAGCCGGAGCGCGAGGCGCTCGGCGGCCGAGCCCGGCTCCGGCCCCAGACCCGGCACGGCGGCGTCCTGGATCGTCTCGATCCGCCCGTAGGGTCCGAAGCGGTTGAGCCGCTCGCGCGTCACCGTCTCGACCGCGACGGCGAAGCGGCGCGGGATCTCGTCGAGGGCGAGGTCGGGCAGGCCGCGGAACTCCCACTCGAAGGAGCAGCGTCCCGGCAGGATGTTACGCACGGTGCCGCCCGCGATCACCCCGGCATGCACGGTCGTGTAGGGCGGGTCGAAGCGCCCGCTGGGGTCGCCCCGGGCGATCATCTCGTCGGCGATGCGGTTGAGGTCCGCCACCAGCTCCGCCGCCGCCATGATGGCGTTGGCGCCGAGCGCGGGCTTGGCCGAGTGGGCCTCGTGGCCGTGCACCGTCGTCAGGAAGGTGGCGACGCTCTTATGGGCGTCGGCCACTTCGAGCCCAGTCGGCTCGCCCACGATCACGGCGGCGGGCCGCGGCAGGTCGGCGCCGAGCCGCGCGATCGCGTCGACGACGCCGAGGCAGGTGGTCTCCTCGTCGTAGGAGAGGAGGAGGTGGATCGGCGTCCCGAGGCCCGCCGCCAGCATGTCCGGCACCAGGGCGAGGCAGAGCGCGCAGAACCCCTTCATATCGACGGCGCCGCGCCCGTAGATCCGCCCCTCCGCCACCCGCAGGCGGAAAGGGTCGCCGGTCCAGTCCTGCCCCGCCGGGGAGACCACGTCGGTATGGCCCGAGAGCAGCACGCCGCCGTCGCGCTCCGGACCGATCGTGGCGAAGAGCGCGGCCTTGTCGCCCGCCGCGTTCGGCAGCCGCACGGACGACACGCCCCAGCCCGAGAGGTAGTCCTCCACGAAGGCGATCAGGGGGAGGTTGGACTTGGCGCTCTCGGTGTCGAAGGCGACGAGCCGCTCGAGCATCGCGAGCGGCGTCAATCTCTGGCCGGTGGGAGTCATCGGGATCCGGGAGGGAAGGGGGCGGAACGCTCCGAGCCTACGCCCCTCCGGCGCCGGTTCCAACGCGCGCGCGATACCTTCAGTGCATGACCCGCCGGACGTGCGGCACGTCGAGGGAGAAGGCCGGGATGGCGGCCTCGAAGCTCTCGCCGTCGGCCGTCGCCATCGTGTAGGTGCCCTCCATGGTGCCGTTCGGCGTCGGCAGCGGGCAGCCGCTGGTGTAGCTGAAGGACTCGCCCGGCCCGAGCACCGGCTGCTTGCCGACCACGCCGGCGCCGCGCACCTCCTGCAGGGCCCCCCGACCGTCGACGATGCGCCAGTGCCGCGAGCGCAACTGCACCTTGTCGCGGCCGTTATTGGTGATCTCGACCGTGTAGGCGAAGAAGTAGCGGCTGTCGTCCGGCGAGGATTCCTCCTCCACGAACCGGGGCGTGACGATCACGCTGATGCCGCGGGTCTCTGCCTTGTACATCAGGGAGCCTCCGGGGTCGCGACCGCCCCGCCAACCGGAGCCGCCGCCCAGCCGGGCCGTGGTACGGTCCGCAACCACGCCCGTCAATCGGCCGGCGGGCGGCTGCGCAATCCTGCGGGAGGTTCACCCATCCGAAAGACGGATCGGGGACGATCGGGCAAGAGGACGGGTCCATGGTGGCGTTGCGCGACGGAATTCAGGCGGCGGAGAGCATCCTCGCCCTGCATGCGGCGGGGGTGATCCGCGCGGAGGCCCCCTTCGCGGACGATCAGGTCCAGCCCGCGAGCCTCGACCTGCGCCTCGGGCGGAAGGCCTACCGGGTCCGCGCGAGCTTCCTGCCGGGCCGCACCCGGGACGTGGCCGCCTGCCTCGCGAAGCTCAAGCTCCATGAGATCGATCTCAGCCAGGGCGCGGTGCTGGAGACGGGCTGCGTCTACATCGCCGAATTGCAGGAGGGGCTGGCCCTGCCGCCCGACCTCGCGGCGAGCGCCAACCCGAAGAGCTCGACCGGCCGCATCGACGTGTTCACGCGGGTGATCACCGACCACGCCCGCGAGTTCGACATGGTGGAGCCCGGCTACGCGGGCCCGCTCTTCGCCGAGATCTCACCCCGCACCTTTCCGGTCCTGGTGCGCACGGGGTCGCGCCTGTCGCAGATCCGGTTCCGCAAGGGGCAGGTGCGGCTCGACGACGAGGCGCTGGCGCGGCTCCACGCGGCGAGCCCCCTGGTGAGCGCGCAGGATCCCTCCTTTCAGGGCGGCGTGGCTGTCTCCGTGGACCTCGCGGGCTTCGACGGGCTGATCGGCTACCGCGGCAAGCGCCACACCGGCCTCGTCGACGTCGACCGGCCGCGGGCCTATCCGGTGCGGGAGTTCTGGGAGCCGCTCCACGCGGACGGCTCGGGCACGCTGATCCTGGATCCGGGCCAGTTCTACATCCTGGCCTCGAAGGAGAGCGTGCAGGTGCCGCCGGCCTTCGCCGCCGAGATGGTGCCGTTCGATCCCCTGGTGGGCGAGTTCCGGGTCCACTACGCGGGCTTCTTCGACCCGGGCTTCGGCCACGCCGAGGCGGGCGGATCGGGCGCGCGGGCGGTGCTGGAGGTGCGCTCCCGGGACGTGCCCTTCATGCTGGAGGACGGCCAGATCGTCGGGCGCCTCGTCTACGAGCGCATGGCCGCGCGGCCGGCGGCGCTCTATGGGGCGCAGGCCGGGTCGAACTACCAGGCGCAGGGATTGAAGCTGTCGAAGCACTTCGTGTGACGATTGACCGCTCACGAGGGACGCAAACCAGGATCCACCCCGGTCGGGCCGGCGCCGATGGAGCCGCTCGTCCTATTCCCGCTCGTCCTTGGCGTGCCGGTAGAGAAAGGCCCCGACGACGGACACGACCGTGGATCCGCCGACAACGCCCGCAACCCACGGCTGGTTGAGCAAGAGGGCGAGACACGTCACGCCCATCGACGCGAGGCCGAAGGCGATGGCTGCGGCCTGGCCGATCCGCGTCGTCGTGATCTGACCGTCCAGAGCCCGATTCTCCCACTCGCGCCGGTGGCGGCTCTCCGCTTCCCAGGCCGCAAAGATGCGCTCGGGAGCATCCGGAACGAGGTGGCGAAATTGCTCGAGCACCGCGGGTGGTGGGAGCGGGCCTTGCCAATACTAGTTTATTTCTGTGTGCGAAGACTCGTCCTGCTCCAAAGGATCTCGTGTCGTCGGAGCCTCACGCCTTGACGGAGGCTTCGACACGAGCGCCTTCCCGCGTAATGGCGCGACGCATATCGGCGCCGATCCGCAAGCCGTCACCGCGGAGCGCGTCCAGGTCCGGCCGGTGAGGATAACGCGGCGCGCGCTTGGCGCTCGGCCACGCCCGCACGAGCGCGCCGAGGGCGGCGACGAAGCTGCCGGGGCGTGACGTCCGCTCGGGTACGGGCAAGGTGTGACGGATCATGACGACAGACATGGAGGCTCGCACCTCCCAACGTCAATGGGGTTCGCTCAGATCTCGGTCCGAACTCCGCGCAGCGGCGGTGTGCTCACGACGAACGAGTGTGCCCGGCGGTCGTCGGGCGCCGGCACGCCGGCGGTCAGCCCGCCGATCCCCGAACCGGCCTCACCACTCCGGCTGCGCGAGCGGATGCCGCTCCGCGTTGGCCGACACCCTGACTTCGAACTCTCGGGCCGCCCCTCACCCCGCCGCCGCCTCATCGAGCAGCCAGACCAGGTCCCCGTCGGCCCGCACACGCCCGGCCGGCAGATCCTCTCCGGAGGCGAGCCGCGCCAGCGGCGCCCGCTTGCCCTCACCGGTGACCAGGAACAGCACCTCGCGGGCCGAGGCCAGCGCCGGCAGGGTCAGGCTCACCCGCGGGACGAAGGGCGCGAGCCCCGCCTCCGGCACGCCCACGACCCATCGGTCCGTCACACCGACCTCCGGCTTGCCCGGAAAGAGCGAGGCCGTGTGCCCGTCCTCGCCGAGCCCGAGCAGGACGAGGTCGAAGAGCGGCCGCGCCGGATCGAGCCGGTCGCTCCCGTGATGCGCCCTGAGCGTTGCCGCATAGGCGGCCGCCGCGGAATCCGGGTCCGGCCCGGTCGGCACCGGGTGGAGCTGGCCCGCCGGGACCGGGGAGGGCACCCCAAAGGCCGCTTCGACCATGCGCCGGTTGCTGCCGGCCTCCGGCGACGAACCGACCCGCTCGTCCCCGAAGAACCAGTGGATCCGCTCCCAGGGCAGCCGCGCCCGGAAATCCGGTCCGGCGAGCAGATCGTAGAGCCGCTTGGGGGTCGAGCCCCCCGAGAGCGCGACCGTGACCCGCTCCGCCGGGGCGGCCCGCGCGACCAGTCGCTCGGCCGCCGCGCGGGCGACCGCGTCGGCATCGCGGAGTACGACGGCGCCGGGGGGCAGCACGGCCATCTCAGCGCGTCCCGAGAGAGCGCCAGGAGCGCCCGTCGCGGGCGAGCAGCGCGTCCGCCTCTCCCGGGCCGGCGCTCCCGGCGGGGTAGGGCGCCGGGTCGCGGTCCGCCGCGTCCAGGATCGGCTGCACGATCCGCCAGCCCGCCTCGATCATGTCGGCGCGCTGGAACAGCGTCGAATCGCCGATCATCGCGTCGTAGATCAGCGTCTCGTAGCCGGTGCTCGCCTCGGTCTGGAAGTAGTCCTTGTAGCAGAACCGCATCTGCACGGTGTCGAGCGCGACCTTCGGGCCCGGCACCTTGGCGCCGAACTGCAGGGAGATGCCCTCGTCGGGCTGGAGCTGCAGCACCAGCCAGTTCTCGACCGCTTCGTCCACGCCCGTGCCGCGAAACAGCGACAGCGGCGCCGGCTTGAAGCGGATCGCGATCTCGGTGTCGCGCCGCGTCATCGCCTTGCCGGTGCGCAGGTAGAAGGGCACGCCCGCCCAGCGCCAATTGTCGATGCCGAGCCTCAGGGCCACGAAGGTCTCGGTGCGGCTGTCCGCGGCGACGTCCGGCTCGCGCCGGTAGTCGGTGACGTCCCTGTCCTGCACCCGGCCCGCCCGGTACTGGCCGCGCACTGCCGCATCGGCGCTCGCCGGGGGCGTGGCGAGCAGCACCTCCTCCTTCTTGTCGCGCACCGCCTCGGGCGCGAAGGAGATCGGCGGCTCCATGGCGACCAGCGTGTAGAGCTGGAACAGGTGGTTGGGCACCATGTCCCGGAGCGCGCCCGTCGCCTCGTAGAAGCGCCCGCGCCCTTCGACGCCCACCGTCTCCGCGACGGTGATCTGCACGTGGTCGATGTGGTCCCGGTTCCAGAGCGGCTCGAACATCCCGTTCCCGAACCGGAAAGCCATGATGTTCTGGACCGTCTCCTTGCCGAGGAAGTGGTCGATGCGGAAGATCTGGTCCTCCGAGAGAACCTCCAGGATCTCGCGGTTGAGGGCCTGCGCCGAGGCCAGGTCGTGCCCGAAGGGCTTCTCGATGATCACCCGCCGCCACGCGCCCTCGGGCGCCGCGGTGAGCCCCGCCGCGCCGAGCTGCTTCACCGTCGGGCCGAACAGGTTTGCCGCGACGGCGAGGTAGAACAGGACGCTGCCCCCGTCCTCCCGGCCCGATACCTCCGCGACGTGGCGCTTGATCCGCGCGAAGTCCTCGGCCTGCGAGAGGTCGCCCGCCAGGTAGGTGACCCGGCCGGCGAGGCCGGACCAGACCTCCTCGTCGAAGCGGCCGCCGCCCGCCTCGCCGCCCTTGGCGGTGACGAAGCCCCGCACCGTCTCGGTCAGGTCCCGCCGGTAATCCTCGGAGGACATCTCGCTGCGGCTCACCCCCACCACCGCGAAGCGCTCAGGGAGGAGCTTCCAGCGGGCGAGGTTGTAGAGGGCCGGCATCAGCAGCCGATGGGTCAGGTCCCCGGTCGCCCCGAAGATCACCAGGGTGCAGTCCGGGGCGGGCGGCGCGTCGGTGCGGCCTGTCCGTTCGGTCATGGGGAGGAGTCCCGCCTATTTGGGTTCCTGGTGGCCGCCGAAGCCCTTGCGCATCGCCGAGAGCATCTTGTCGGCGAAGGAGGTGGTCTCCCGGGAGCGGAAGCGGGCATAGAGGGCGGCGGCCAGCACGTTGGCGGGCACCGCCTCCTCAATGGCGGCGTTGAGCGTCCAGCGGCCCTCGCCGGAATCGGCGACGTGGCCCGAGAAGGCGTCGAGGTGCTCGTCGCTCGCCAGCGCCGCTGCCGTGAGGTCGAGGAGCCAGGACGACACCACGCTGCCGCGCCGCCACACCTCCGCGATGTCGCCGAGGTCGAGGTCGAGACGCTGCGCCTCCGGCAGTTCCTCGGAATTGGCGTGGCGCAGGATGTCGAAACCCTCGGCATAGGCCTGCATCAGGCCGTACTCGATGCCGTTGTGGATCATCTTGACGAAATGGCCGGCGCCGCTCGGGCCGGCATGGATGTAGCCGTGCTCGGCGCGCGGGTCGCGGCCCTCGCGGCCCGGCGTCCGCGGGACGTCGCCGAGGCCGGGCGCCAGCGTGGCGAAGATCGGGTCGAGCCGGTCGACGGCCGGCTTGTCGCCGCCGATCATCATGCAGTAGCCGCGGTCGAGACCCCAGACGCCGCCCGAGGTGCCGACATCGACGTAGTGCAGGCCCTTCTCGCGCAGGGTCGCGGCCCGCCGGATGTCGTCCTTGTAGAAGGAATTGCCGCCGTCGATGATGGTGTCGTCCGGCTGCATCAGGCCCGCGAGGCGGGTCACCGACTCCTCGGTCGGCGCGCCGGCGGGCAGCATCACCCAGGCGGCGCGGGGCGCGTCGAGCTTGGCGACGAGATCCTCCAGGCTGGTCGCGGCCACGGCCCCGTCCTTCGCCAGCGCCGCCACCGCCTCGGGGGAGCGATCGTACACCACCGCGGTGTGGCCGGCCCGGAGGAGCCGCCGCACGATGTTGCCGCCCATCCGACCCAGACCCACCATCCCAAGTTGCATCGCGCGTCTCCTTCGCGGGGCGCTGCCCCGCACGCCGGCAGGGCCGAGGCGGCCCTGCACCCGCCTAGAGTTAGGTCAGCGCGGCGCGCAGGCGATCGAGCCCGGAGGACAGATCACCCTTGATGTGGACGCGCAGCGCCCGCCGTCCGCGCTCGGACAGGACGCCGAAATCGCCCCGCGCCTGCGCGGCGATCACCGTCGCGAAGCCGATCGTCCGGCCCGGGATCGGCAGGTCCGGCCCCTCCGCGGTGATCTGCAGGAAGACGCCGCTGTCCGGCCCGCCCTTGTAGGCCTGGCCCGTGGAGTGGAGGAAGCGCGGCCCGAACTCGACGCAGGTCGCCACGCGCTTCCCGTCCCGCAGAGCCACCCGCGCGGCCTGGAGCGGGGCGAGATGCGCCGCGTTGCGGGCGATGTAGGCGAGCAGCGCCACGTAGTCGCCCGGCCCCGCCCGGCCGATCAGCGCCCGGATCAGGCTCTCGGGATCGCTCCCGGATGCGCGCAGGGCCGCGGCGTTCACAGCGTCCGTGTAGAGGGCGAGGCCCGCATCCTCGGCGATCGGCGTCTCGGCCGGCAGCGCCCCGTCCCGCTCGGCCGCGCTCGTCAAGTCCCGCGTCTTGACCTTGCTCGCCTCGACGTCGGGCTGGTCGAACGGGTTGATGCCGAGCACCGCCCCCGCCACCGCGGTGGCGATCTCGAACCGGAAGAACTCCTGCGGCAGCCCCTCGCGGCCCGCGAGCCCGATCCGCGCCACCGGGTGCCCCGCCGCCTCCAGAGCCGCCACGGCCGCGTCCTGGGATGGATCCGCCCCTTCGTCGAGGCGCAGATGCACGAAGAAGCGGTCGCTCCCGTAGACCTCCGGCGCGCCCAGGGGCTCGTTGTCGATCGGGATCAGGCCCTTGCCCTCCTTGCCGGTCGATTCGGCGATGAGCTGCTCGGCCCAGGCGCCGAAACCCGCGATCCCCGGCGAGGCGACGAGCGTGACCTTGTCGCGGCCGGCCTCCCGCGCCGCCACCCCGAGGGCGAGGCCGAGCTGCACGCCCGGATTGACTGCGGGGGGCACGTCCGCCCCGCAGGACCGCACCATCCGCCGCGCGCTCTCCAGGAAGGCCGCCACGTCGATGCCGCTCGCCGCCGCCGGCACCAGCCCGAAGGCCGAGAGCACCGAGTAGCGCCCGCCGATCTCCGGCACGCCGTGGAAGATCCGCCGGAAGCCGTCGGCGGTGGCGGCCTTCTCCATGGCCGAGCCCGGATCGGTCACCGCCACGAAGTGGCGGCCGGCCCTCTCGCCCACCGTCTCGCGCATCCGGGCGAGGAAGTAGTCGCGGAAGACGTTCGGTTCGAGCGTCGAGCCCGACTTCGACGCCACGATGAACAGCGTGCGGGAGAGGTCCACCGCCGCCTCCACCGCCTTCACCTCCGCCGGGTCGGTGGAATCGAGGATGCGCAGGCGCGGGAAGCCGGGCCGCTCCCCGTAGGTCTGCGCCAGCACCTCCGGCCCGAGACTGGAGCCGCCCATGCCGAGGACCACCGCGTCGGTGAAGCCCTCGCGGCGCACCTCCTCGGCGAAGGCCGCGTAGTCCTCGACCTTGCCGAGCTGGTCCTCGACGATCTCCAGCCAGCCGAGCCAGCGGCCCTCGTCGGAGCCGGTCCACACCGAGGCGTCGCGCTGCCAGAGCCGGCGCACCAGCCCCTCCGCGCGCCAGCGTTCCACCTCCTTGTCGACCGCCGCCTTGAGGCCGCCGAGCGACAGCGCCTGCCGGTCGAGGCGGTCGCCCAGCATCTGCGCCCGCTTGCCCGCCACCGCGCCCAGCAGCTTGTCGGCGGCGTCGACGAAGAGCCCCACGCCCTCGCGCACGAGGTCCCGGGCCACCGCGTCGAGGTCGATGCCGGTGCGCGCGAGCTGCGCCAGCACCCGCTCGGCCCCGCCGACATCCTCCTCCAGGCTCGCCCGCACGCGCCCGTGGTCGCGGAACGCGTCCATGGTGGCGGGCGGGATCGTGTTGACCGTGTCCGGGCCGATCAGTTCCTCGACGTAGAGGACGTCCGAATAGGCCTTGTTCTTGGTGCCGGTGGAGGCCCAGAGCAGGCGCTGGGGATGCGCGCCCTTGGCGGCGAGCGCCTCCCAGCGCTGCCCTGAGAACAGCCGCTTGTAGCGCTGATAGGCGAGCTTGGCGTTGGCGATCGCCACCTTGCCCTTGAGCCCTTCGAGCGCCGCCCTCTCGTCCCCGGACGCCTTGGCGATCAGGCCGTCGAGCTGCGCGTCGACATTGGCATCGATGCGGCTCACGAAGAAGCTCGCGACGCTCGCCACCCTGGCGACCGGGCCGCCCTTCGCGGCAAGCGCCTCCAGGCCCGCGATGTAGGCCTTCGCCACCGCCTCGTAGACGTCCTGCGCGAACAGTAGGGTGATGTTGACGTTGATGCCCTCGCCGATCAGCGCCTCGATCGCCGGCAGCCCCTCGGGCGTCGCAGGCACCTTGATCATCAGGTTGTCGCGCCCGACCGCCGCCCAGAGCCGGCGGGCCTCGGCCAGCGTCTCCTGCGTGTTCATCGCGAGGTAAGGCGAGACCTCCAGGCTCACGAAGCCGTCCTGCCCGCCGCTCTCGTCGTAGACCGGGCGCAGCACGTCGGCGGCGGCTTGAATGTCCGCGATGGCCAGACCCTCGTAGAGGTCGATCACCCGCGCATCGCCGGCCTCGCGCAGAGCCTCGTCGTACTCGTCCGAGTGGCCGATCGCCTTCTCGAAGATGGCCGGGTTCGAGGTCACGCCGCGCAGCCCGTCCTCGCGGACCAGCCGGGCGAGGTCGCCCTTCGCGACGAAGCCGCGCGCCACGAAGTCGAGCCACACCGCCTGACCCTGTTCCGCGTGCAGCGCCTTGAGCGGGTTCATGCCGGCCTCCTTGATCTGCCCGCCGGAATGTGGCGATCGGCGGGCCTCTGTCCAGGGGAGAGGCGGCGGAGCGCGGTGGATCGCGCGTCTGGCGGCGCGCCGAAACCCCCGGTTTACCATTCGGTCGGATGCTCCGCGGGGTCCGGGTGCCGCGGCCCG
Organism: Methylobacterium sp. JK268; assembly: GCF_054052225.1. NCBI lineage: Bacteria > Pseudomonadati > Pseudomonadota > Alphaproteobacteria > Hyphomicrobiales > Methylobacteriaceae > Methylobacterium > Methylobacterium sp. JK268. Next base: position 49,638 of record NZ_JBSVZN010000007.1, read on the forward strand.
TGCCCGTTTCGGGCCTGAGGCCGCCCCCAGCGAGGAATCCCCCGACCCATGATGTCCCGCGCGGAACGCTCGCATCTCGGCGACTGGTGGTGGACCGTCGACCGGGGTCTCCTCGCCGGCCTCGGCGTGCTGATGACGGTCGGCCTCGTCTTCCTGATGGCGGGCGGCCCGCCGGTGGCCGAGCGGCTGGGGCTCTCGACCTTCTACTTCCTCAATCGGCAGGTGATGTACCTTGCCCCGGGCATCGGGCTGATCGTAGCGGTGTCGTTCCTGTCGCTCCGGCACGTGCGGCGGCTCGCCCTCGTCACCTACGGGACCGGGATCGTGCTCTGCGTGCTCGCCACCAAGTACGGCCCGGAGATCAAGGGCGCGCATCGCTGGATCCAGTACGGCTCGATCGGCGTGCAGCCCTCCGAATTCGTGAAGCCGGCCTTCGTGATCCTGGCGGCCTGGGCCTTCGCCGAGGGCGCCCGGCGCCGGGACATGCCGGGCGGGCTCCTCGCGCTCCTGCTCCTGCCGATGACCATCGTGCCGCTGATCGCCCAGCCGGATTTCGGCCAGACCATGCTGCTCACCATGGTGTGGTGCTGCATGGTGTTCGTGGCCGGCCTGCACTGGATCTGGGTGGCGGGCCTCGGCGGGGCGGGGTTGCTCGGCGTGGTGGCGGCCTACGAGTTCCTGCCGCACGTCCGCGACCGCATCAACCGCTTCCTCGACAAGGACCCGAGCGAAAACTTCCAGGGCTTCTGGTCCAAGGAATCCTTCCTGACCGGCGGCTGGTTCGGCACCGGGCCCGGGGAGGGCGTCGCCAAGCGCCACCTGCCGGACGCGCACACCGACTTCATCTTCTCGGTGGCGGGCGAGGAGTTCGGCACGCTCGCCTGCATCGGCCTCGTCCTGCTCTTCGCCTTCATCGTGATGCGCGGCCTGATGCTGGCGCGCCGCAGCGAGGACATCTTCTGCCGGCTCGCCATCACGGGCCTGACCGCCCTGTTCGGCCTCCAGGCCTGCATCAACATGCTGGTGAACGTGCGCCTGATGCCGGCCAAGGGCATGACGCTGCCCTTCGTCTCCTACGGCGGCTCGTCGATGATCTCGCTCGCCCTCGGAATGGGCTTCCTGGTGGCGCTGACCCGCCGCCGCCCGCGCACCGCGCTCCTCAACCGCGACGAGGGGATGGCGCGGTAGGTCGCGGGTCGGAGAGGCGGCGGGGCGGCCCGCCGCGCGGCCGGGGGGTGATCTTGCGGCCGAACCTGCCTAAACAGCGGCCGGCATCGGAGATCAAAGGCCCGCCATGACGGTCGCCCAACCCCTCGTCCTCCTGGCCGCCGGCGGCACCGGGGGGCACCTCTTCCCGGCCGAGGCGCTGGCCCTCGCCCTGCGCGAGCGCGGCATCCGGGTCGCCCTCGCCACCGACAGCCGCGTCGAGACCCTGTCGGGCGGGTTTCCGGCCTCCGAGATCGTCCGCATCCCCTCGGCGACGCCCTCCGGGCGCTCGCCGCTGGCCCGCGGGGCGGCCTTCCTGACCCTCGGCCGCGGCTTCGCCGCCGCGGTCGGAGCGGTGCGGCGCCTCAACCCGGCGGTGGTGGTGGGGTTCGGCGGCTACCCGACCGTGCCGCCGCTGCTCGCCGCCCAGATGCTCAAGGTGCCGACGCTGCTCCACGAGCAGAACGCCGTGATGGGGCGCGCCAACGGCTTCCTCGCCCGCGGCGCGAGCGTGATCGCCACCGGCTTCGCGACCGTGCGCGGCGTGCCCGAGGCGGCCCGGGCGCGGCGCGTCCATACCGGCAACCCGGTGCGCCCCGCGGTGCTGGCGGCGGCGGGCACGCCCTATCCGGCCCTGTCGGCGGAGGGTCCGCTCCACCTCCTCGCGTTCGGCGGCAGCCAGGGCGCGCGCGTGATGACCGAGGTGGTACCCGAGGCGGTGGCGCGCCTCCCGGTATCCCTGCGCGCCCGGCTCCACGTGGTCCAGCAGGCGCGGGCGGAGGACCTCGCCCGGGCCGACGCGACCTATGGCGGGGCCGGGCTCGCCTCGGTCACCGTCGCGCCCTTCTTCAAGGACCTGCCGGCCCGCATGGCGCAGGCCCACCTCGTGGTGGCGCGCGCGGGCGCCTCGACGGTGGCGGAACTGGCGGTGATCGGCCGTCCGGCGATCCTGGTGCCGCTGCCCGGTTCCCTCGACCAGGACCAGGCAGCCAACGCCGCCGTGCTGGGCGAGGCCGGCGCCGCCTTTCCCAGACCACAAACCGACTTCACTCCTGAGCGGCTCGCGGCCGATCTCGAGGGCCTGTTCGGCGCGCCGGAGCGGCTCGCCGCGGCGGCCTCCGCCGCCAAGGCCGCCGGGATCCCGGACGCCGCCGAGCGCCTCGCCGCCCTGGTGGTCGAGACCGCGATCGCGGCCTCGACCCGCGAGACCGCCATCGCGGCCTCGACCCGCTGACACACGACGCAAGGACCGCCGACCCATGAAGCTGCCGAACAAGCTCGGACCCATCCACTTCATCGGCATCGGCGGCATCGGCATGTCCGGCATCGCCGAGGTGATGCACAACCTCGGCTACACTGTTCAGGGCTCGGACGCGGCCGACAATTACAACGTGAAGCGGCTCGCCGAGAAGGGGATCCGCACCTTCGTCGGGCACCGGGCCGAGAACCTCGCCGAGGCCGAGCTGGTGGTGGTCTCGACGGCGATCCGGCGCGACAACCCGGAACTCGCCATGGCCCGGGAGCGCCGGCTGCCGGTGGTGCGCCGGGCCGAGATGCTGGCCGAGCTGATGCGCTTCAAGTCCTGCGTGGCGGTGGCGGGCACCCACGGCAAGACCACCACGACCTCGCTCGTCGCCACGCTCCTGGACGCGGGCGGGCTCGACCCGACCGTGATCAACGGCGGCATCATCAACGCCTACGGCACCAACGCCCGGATGGGCGAGGGCGACTGGATGGTGGTGGAGGCCGACGAGTCCGACGGCACCTTCCTCAAGCTGCCGGCCGATATCGCCATCGTGACCAACATCGACCCGGAGCACCTCGACCATTTCGGCTCCTTCGACGCGATCAAGGACGCGTTCCGGGCCTTCATCGACAACATCCCGTTCTACGGCTTCGCGGTGATGTGCATCGACCACCCGACCGTACAGGATCTCGTCGGGCGCATCGAGGACCGCCGCATCATCACCTACGGGGAGAACCCGCAGGCCGACGTGCGCCTGATCGACGTGGACCTCAAGGGCGGCCAGAGCCGCTTCCGGGTGATGATCCGCGACCGCCGCCCGGGCTTCCGGATGGAGATGGAGGATCTGGTCCTGCCGATGCCGGGCAAGCACAACGCGCTCAACGCCACTGCGGCGCTCGCCGTGGCGCACGAGCTCGGCGTGTCGTCCGAGGCGATCCGCAAGGCACTCTCCGGCTTCGGCGGCGTGAAGCGGCGCTTCACCAAGACCGGCGAGTGGAACGGCGCCCAGATCTTCGACGATTACGGGCACCACCCGGTGGAGATCAAGGCGGTGCTCAAGGCCGCCCGCGCCTCGACCGAAGGGAACGTGGTGGCGGTGGTGCAGCCGCACCGCTACACGCGCCTCGCCTCGCTGTTCGACGATTTCTGCACCTGCTTCAACGACGCCGATACGGTGATCGTGGCGCCGGTCTACGCGGCCGGCGAGGCGCCGATCGAGGGCTTCGACCGCGACACCCTGGTGGCGGGCCTGAAGTCCCGCGGCCACCGCAACGCGGTGGCGCTGGAGCGCAGCGAGGATCTCGCCGGGATGGTCCGCGGGCTCGTGGGAGAGGGCGACTACGTCGTCTGCCTGGGCGCCGGCAACATCACCCAATGGGCCTACGCGCTGCCGGGCGAACTGGCGGCGCTGGGCGAGAAGGCGGCGTAAGGGGCGGCGGCCGGGGGCGGGCGCGTGCTCCCGGTCATCGGCACCGCGTCCGGTGCCGCAGGTGCTCACGGGCGCGGCGGTGCGAGGTCCTCGATGTCGATCCCCAGTTCCCGCGCCAGTTTCGCAGAGAGGTGGATGTCGGCCGTGTCCTCGCCCCGCTCGATGGTCTGCAACCGCTCGGCGGAAACGCCGACGGCCTCCGAAAGGGCAGCGAGGGCGATGCCGCGCCGCGCGCGCCAGAAGGCGAGGGCGCTCGGCGCGGTCCGCAGGGCGTCGAGGTCGGCCCCGGTCAGGAGTTCGTCCTCCCCCGAATCGAGCCGCGCCTGCGAGGCCGCGACGATCCGGCCGTCCTCCGCCTCCTCGGCCAGGACCCGCAGCCGCTCGAACTCGGCCTCCGGCAGGATCACGATCGGCTCCCCGGCCGGCGTCTTGGTACGGACGATGGTCATGCGCCGCATCCTACTCGTAGACCGAGCCGCGGGGCCCGACCGCGTGGACAATGATCCGCTCGGCGTCCTGCGTGAAGAGGATCCGCCACGATCCGACGCGCAGGCGGTAGCCGGGGCGCCCCCTCAGCGCCGCGACGTTGTTGGCAAGCGCGTTGGGATCGGCCGCCAGGAGGGCGAGCTTCTCCCGGATCAGCGCCTCGACATTGGCCGGCAGGCGATGCAGGTCCCGGGCGGCCGCGCGCGTGAAGGCGACGATCCTGCTCAAGCCAACCCCGATCTGACGCTGCGTCAGAACACGCTACGATCCCTCGACACGCTCTGTCGAGCGCGGACGGAACGATGACCTCGAACGACATCCTCACCCTCCTCGCCCCCGCCGCCCTGCGCGGCCGTCTGCTCGCCGATCACCCGCTCGCCGACCTCACCTGGTTCCGTGTCGGCGGCCCCGCGCAGGTGCTGTTCACGCCCGCCGACGAGGAGGATCTCGCGGCGGCCCTGCGGGCGCTGCCGCCGGAGGTCCCCGTCACGGTGATCGGGCTCGGCTCGAACCTGATCGTGCGCGACGGCGGCGTGCCGGGCCTCGTCGTCCGCCTCGGGGGCCGGGCCTTCGGGAGCATCGCGGTGGAGGGCACGGTGATCCGGGCCGGCACCGCGGTCCCGGACATGAAGCTCGCCCGGGAGGCCGCCGAGGCCGGGCTCGACGGAATGGCCTTCTACCGCGGCATCCCGGGCTCCGTCGGCGGGGCGCTGCGCATGAACGCGGGCGCCCATGGCGGCGAGACCACCGACGTGCTGGTCGAGGCCCGCGGCGTGACGCGCTCGGGGGAGGTCCGCACCTTCTCCCACGCCGCGATGGGCTTCTCCTACCGGCATTCCGAGGCGCCGGCCGACGTGATCTTCACGCAGGCCACGTTCCGCGGCCGGCCCGGCGACAGGGCCGCGATCCTGGCCGAGATGGAGCGGGTCACCGCCGCCCGGGAGGCCGCGCAGCCGATCCGCGAACGCACCGGGGGATCGACCTTCAAGAATCCGCCGGGCGGCAAGGCTTGGCAGCTCATCGACGCGGCGGGCTGTCGCGGCCTGCGCCGGGGCGGGGCACAGGTCTCGGAGATGCACTGCAACTTCTTAATCAATGCGGGGGGCGCCACCGCGGCCGAGATCGAGGGCCTGGGCGAGGAGGTCCGGGCGCGGGTGCGGGCGCAGTCCGGCGTGGAATTGCAGTGGGAGATCAAGCGGATCGGTCTGCCGGCCTGAGCCCCCGGCGGGCCGCCGCGCGGCGGTGTGGCGCCCCGGCGACGGGGCCTCCGGCCCGGGGACCGGGGCCCCGCTGCCGGCGAAATTAAACCGAAAATTTACCAGCGGGTTCGACAGTCGGCGTTAACGGCGCATCAAGCACTCGGCGGCCGACGCGACCGGTCCGACCCCTGCCTCTCGTGATCCATCGGGCGACGCGCCCGGGACCGACGGGGTCGGAGGCCGGGTCCGTGGCGACCGGGTGCCTGCCGCGCCGGATCATGACGCCCGTGCCGGGTCCAGTTTCGGTGAAGTCGCCCCATGGATGGTGGAGGACGCTACCCTGAGCCGCCGCTCGCCGCCGGTCTGCCCGGCGGTGCGGCCGGCAGCGCGCCCGTCGCGCCGCCTCCGGCGGCCGGATGGGGGCTGCCCGGGGGCCTGACGCGCGCGCTGCCCCGGTTCCTGCGGCCCCGCCGCGGATCGGTGGCGATCCCGATCGAGCAGCGCATGCCGCCGCTCCTCGGAACGAGCCTGCTGTTCGGGTTCTTCGGCCTCGTCGCCGCCGCGGGCTTCGTCGCGAGCGGCGCCTACAAGGAGATGGTGGCGCGCTCCGGCACGCCCCTCGACATCGTGGCCCGCGGGTCCGGGTTCGGTCTCGACAAGGTGACGATCGCCGGGCTCGTGCAGCTGCAGCCCGCCGAGATCCTGCGCGCCGCCGGCATCGACCGGCGCAACGCGCTGCCGTTCCTCAACGTGGTCGCGGTCCGCGACCGCCTGGCCGAGGTGCCGCTGATCGGCTCGGTCTCGGTGCGCAAGATCTACCCGCACGAACTCCTCGTGACCCTCGCCGAGCGCGAGCCCTCCGCCCTGTGGCAGCGCAACGGCGAGATCACGGTGATCTCCGCGGACGGGACCGTGATCGACCGCATGCGCGACGGCCGCTTCGCGGCGCTGCCGCTCGTGGTCGGCGACGAGGCCAACCTGCGCACGCGGGAATATCTCGACCTCCTCGACGCCGCGGGACCGCTCAAGGAGCGCATCCGCGCCGGGACCCTCGTGTCGGGGCGGCGCTGGACGCTCAAGCTCGACGGCGTCGACATCCGCCTGCCCGAGAGCGGCGCCCGGGACGCGATGGCCCGCCTCGTGAAGCTCGAAACCGCCTCGCGCCTCCTGGAGAAGGACATCATCGCGGTGGACCTGCGCATGCCCGACCGCGTCGTGGTCCGCCTGACCGAGGAGAGCGGCGGCGCCTGGCGCGCGGCGCACACGAAGAAGCCCAAGGGCAAGGGGACCGACATATGAGGTCCGCCCCCCGCTCGCTCACCCTCCTCCGCGTGTCCCAGGTCGTCGCGTCATGAGTCTCCTCCAGCACGGCCTCACGCCCCGCCTGAAGCCGCTCTCCGCGCGGCGCAGCGCGACCCTCTCGGTGCTCGACGTCGGCACCAGCAAGGTCGTCTGCCTCGTCGCCGAGCTGCAGCCGGTCGAGACCCTGGCGACCCTGCGCGGCCGCACGCACCTCGCGCGGATCATCGGCATCGGCCACCAGCGCTCGCTCGGCCTGAAGGGCGGGGCGGTGGTCGACCTCGAAGCCGCCGAGAACGCCATCCGGCACGCCGTCCACGCGGCCGAGCGCATGGCGAAGTGCGAGGTCCAGTCCGTCATCGTGAACCTGTCGGGCGGCCGGCTCGGCTCGCAGCACTTCGAGGCCCGGGTCCCGGTCCGTACCGGCCCGGTCACCGGCACGGACGTCCAGCGGGTGCTGGAGGCCGCGAGCACGCACAGCGTGAGCCCCGGCCGCGCCGTGCTGCACGCCCTGCCCACCGGCTACTCCCTCGACCAGCAGAGCGCGGTGATCGACCCTTCGGGCATGATCGGCGAGACGCTGGGCGTCGACCTGCACGTGGTGACCTCGGAGATCGCCACCGCCCGCAACCTGATGCTGGCGGTCGAGAACTGCCACCTCAAGGTCGAGGCGGTGATCGCCACGCCCTACGCCTCGGGCCTCTCGGCCCTCGTCGACGACGAGGCGGAGATGGGCGTCGCGGTGGTCGATATGGGCGGGGGCACGACGAGCGTCGGCGTCTTCACGGGCGGCCACCTCGTCCACGTGGACGCGGTCGCGGTCGGCGGCCACCACGTCACCATGGACATCGCCCGGGGCCTCTCCACCCGGGTCGCGGCGGCCGAACGCCTCAAGACCCTGTACGGGGCCGCCATGGCGACGGCCTCCGACGAGCGCGACATGATCGCGGTCCACGGCGTCGACGAGGACGAGCGGGACCTGCCGCACCACATCCCGAAGTCGCAGCTCGTGCGGATCATCCGCCCGCGCGTCGAGGAGGTGCTGGAACTGGTGCGCGACCGCCTGCGCAACGCGGGCTTCGCCGCCCAGGCCGGCCGGCGCGTGGTCCTGACCGGCGGGGCGAGCCAGCTCGTCGGCCTCCCCGAGGTCGCCCGCCGCATCCTCCAGGGGCAGGTCCGAATCGGCCGGCCCCTCGGGATCAAGGGCCTGCCGGAGGCCGCGAAGGGGCCGGCCTTCTCGGCGGCGGTCGGCCTCCTCGTCTACCCGCAGGTCTCCCACGTGGAGCATTTCGAGCCGAAGGGCCACCAGGGGAGCCTGGGGCCCCTGGACGACACCTATCTCCGGCGCGTCGGGCGCTGGATCCGGGAGAGCTTCTGAAACCACCCGCGCGCCCCCCGGCCGAACTGGTCCCGGGGGCGGGCGGGACGACACACCGGCGCCGGTCGGCGCTCACGACACCTTCAAAGGGGCACGCGCATCATGGCCATCAGTCTGCAAGCGCCGGACATCCGGGAACTCAAGCCGCGCATCACGGTCTTCGGCATCGGCGGGGCGGGCGGCAACGCCGTCAACAACATGATCGAGTCGGGCCTGCTCGGCTGCGAGTTCGTGGTCGCCAACACGGACGCGCAGGCGCTGACCTCCTCGAAGGCCGAGCGCGTGATCCAGATGGGCATCGGCGTCACGCAGGGCCTGGGCGCCGGCTCGCAGCCGGATGTGGGCCGCGCCGCCGCCGAGGAGGTGATCGACGAGATCCGCGACCAGCTCTCGGGCGCCCACATGTGCTTCATCACCGCCGGCATGGGCGGCGGCACCGGCACCGGCGCCGCCCCGGTGATCGCGCGGGCGGCCCGCGACATGGGCATCCTGACGGTCGGCGTCGTGACCAAGCCCTTCCAGTTCGAGGGCGTGCGCCGCATGCGCACCGCCGATGCCGGCATCAACGAGCTCCAGGCCGCCGTCGACACGCTCATCGTCATCCCCAACCAGAACCTGTTCCGGGTGGCGAACGAGAAGACGACCTTCGCGGACGCCTTCGCGATGGCCGACCAGGTGCTCTACTCGGGCGTCGCCTGCATCACCGACCTGATGGTGAAGGAAGGCCTGATCAACCTCGACTTCGCGGACGTGCGCGCGATCATGCGCGGCATGGGCAAGGCGATGATGGGCACCGGCGAGGCGTCGGGCGAGAAGCGCGCGAACCGCGCCGCCGAGGCCGCGATCGCCAACCCGCTCCTCGACGACGTCTCGATGAAGGGCGCCCGCGGCCTGCTGATCTCGATCACCGGCGGCAACGACCTCACCCTCTACGAACTCGACGAGGCCGCGACCCGCATCCGCGAGGAGGTCGATCCGGACGCCAACATCATCCTGGGCGCCACCTTCGACGAGAGCCTCGACGGCATCATCCGGGTCTCGGTGGTGGCGACCGGCATCGAGCCGGCCCTGATCACCGCCAACGCGGTGAACGGCCCGGACCTCGCCCAGACCGAGCTGCGCATCGCCGAGGTCGCGGAGCGCCTGCGCGCCGAGGCCCGCGCCCGCGCCAACAACCCGGCCCCGGCCCCCGCGCCGACCGCCTACCGCCCGGCCGAGGCGCCGGTCGCGCGCCCGGCCCCCGCGCCGGAGCCGATGCCGGCCGCCCACGCCGCCGCGATGGTCGAGGCGCCGCGGGCGGATCTCGGCGCCGCGATGATCCGCGACGAGGTCCAGATCACCCCGGCCCAGCCGCGCGCCATGCCCGCCTACGAGCCCCCGGCGCCCCACCCGGTCGCCGAGCCGCCGATGACCTCCGCCTCCGCGCCCTTCATCCCGCCGTCCCCGGCGGTGGTGCGGGCCCCGCGGATGCCGCGGGTGCAGGACCTGCCGCTGCCGGCCCAGGCCCAGATCCGCGCCAGCCGCGGCGAGGAGCCCCCGGCGCACCAGGCGGCGCCCGACGCCAAGCGCACCTCGCTGCTGCGGCGCCTCGCCACCGTCGGCTTCGGCGGACGGCGCGAGGACGAGGCTCAGGCTGCTCCGGCGGCCCAGGCTCCGGCGCATCACCCCGCCATGGCCCAGCAGCCCGCGCCCGCCCCGATGATGCCGCAGGCGCCGATCGCCCGGCAGCCGCAGGCGCCCCTCGCGCCGCCCGCCCCCCGCGCGCCCCAGGGCTACGCCCCGGCGCCGCAGGGCTACCGGCCGGCGCAGGGCAACCTCGACCCGCAGGGCCGCGCCGCGCCCGCCCCGCGGATGATGGACGACGACCAGCTGGAGATCCCGGCCTTCCTGCGCCGTCAGGCGAACTGACGGGCGGCCGTCCCGCCCCGGGACACCCGCCCCGGGACACCCGTCCCGGGGCGGGATCGCGGCGCGATCACGGTAAGGCCGCGAAGGCGCCGCGCGGATGCCATCGCGGCCGGTCATTGAGGCGTTTCGGACACACCCCGGGATCCCCGATCCCGGGGCTTTCGCGGTTTCGTAAATCTCTGATCCGTCACGCGAATCGGTTTTGCAACCGGACCCGCCGGGTTGTTACAGAGCGTAAGAAACCGTGATTTGGCCGCGCTTTCGAGCGCGACTATAGGTGTCCCAACAGCAAAGCAGGGACGCGGACCTCACCGTAGGTCACAGCGCCCAAGGGGCTTCGAACAGCGGATGGGTCTCACTCGAGCGTGTTCCCGAATGGGACGCGGCGGTGGACCGCGTCCGGGGGCTGAAGAATGAAATCGAGTTCGCAGACGACCCTTCGCTCCGCCGTGAGCCTGTCAGGCATCGGCGTGCATTCCGGGAACCCTGTCGGCATCACCCTCCACCCCCGCGAAGCCCACGAGGGCATCGAGTTTCTCCGGACCGGCATGCCCAGCGGCGTCGACCGGCTCATCAAGGCCCATCACAGCCAGGTCTCCGCCACCGAACTCTGCACCGTGATCGGCGACCGCCAGAGCGGCGCGGTCGCCACCATCGAGCACCTGATGTCCGCCCTGATGGGGCTCGGGCTCGACAACGTCCTCGTCGAGATCGACGGGCCGGAGATGCCGATCCTGGACGGGTCGAGCGCCCCCTTCGTGGCCGCCATCGACTCCGTGGGCCTCGTCTCCTGCGGCGCCCCCCGCCGCTTCCTGAAAGTCCTGAAGCCCGTCCGGGCCGAGAAGGGCCGGGCCTTCTCCGAATTGCGGCCCTACGAGCGCGGCTTCCGCCTCGACGTCGAGATCGACTTCGAGAGCCCGGTGATCGGCCGCAGCCGCAAGGCCCTCGACCTCACCCCCGCCGCCTATCGCCGCGAGATCGCCCGCGCCCGGACCTTCGGGATGATGCGGGACGTGGAGCGCTACTGGAAGGCCGGGTTCGCGCTCGGCGCCTCGCTGGAGAACACCGTTGCGGTGGGCGAGGGCGGCGTCGTGAACCCGGAAGGCCTGCGGTTCCCGGACGAGTTCGTGCGCCACAAGCTCCTCGACGCGGTCGGCGACCTCGCCCTCGCGGGCCTGCCGATCCTCGGCGCCTACCAATCCTATTGCGGCGGCCACGGCCTCAACGTCGCCGTCCTCGATGCCCTGTTCGCGGACCGCGCGAACTACGCCATGGTCGAAGGGGCGGGCGCCCGCCGCGAGCCGGTCCTGGCCGATTTCGGCATGGGCCTGGGCGTCGCCGCCTACGCGCCCGACCTCTGAGCGCCGGCGCGGCCACCGCGCGCGTTGCGCGAAAGCCACAGCCATCCCCTTCCGCAAGACGGGCCTGTGCAGAGCCGATCCGGCCGGTCCCCGGCGCCTCGCCACGCCGTTTTCGCGCCCTAATCGCCACGCAGAGGTTAACGCCGAGCCCGGACGGCAGCGTCCGCGGACGGCCTGACCGACCACACCGGCGCCCGTGCGGGCTGCCTGCCTGAGGATGAACCGTATGCCTCTCGCCTCCTCGCTTCGCGGTGCGAAAGGTGCCGTTCTGCGCGCCGCGCTGCTCGCGGCCTGCGGCGCCGGCCTCACCGCTTGCGACGCCCTGGATTCGATCAATCCCTTCGGGCCGGAGAAGTACAAGCCGGAGGTGATCGAGCGCCGCCCGGCCGACAAGATCTACAGCGAGGGCCTCGCCAAGCTCGAGGACCACGACTACGACGAGGCGGTGAAGCGGTTCGATAACCTCGACAAGGAATACGCCTACTCGGACTGGTCGCGGAAGGCCGTGCTGATGACGGCCTACTCGAACTACGAGGGCGGCAAGTACGAGGACGCGATCACCGCGGCCAAGCGCTACCTGCAGCGGCATCCGGGCAGCAAGGACGCGGCCTACGCCCAGTACATCCTGGCGATGTCCAACTACAAGCAGATCCCGGACGTGACCCGCGACCAGGACCGCTCGGAGCGGGCGCTGGCCGCCCTGCAGGAGCTGGTCCAGAAGTACCCGACCTCGGAATACGTGGCGGACGCGAAGGCCAAGATCCAGATCACGCGCGACCAGCTCGCCGGCAAGGAGATGACGATCGGGCGCTACTACCTGGAGCGCCGCAACTTTCCGGCCGCGATCAACCGCTTCCGCGACGTGGTGAGCAAGTACCAGACGACCCGCCACGCCGAGGAGGCGCTGGAGCGCCTGGCCGAGGCCTACATGGCGCTCGGCATCGTCGGCGAGGCGCAGACGGCCGCCGCCGTGCTCGGCCACAACTTCCCCGACTCGCCCTGGTACAAGGACGCCTACGCGCTCCTGCAGAACGGCGGCGTCGAGCCCCGCGAGGAGAAGTCCTCGTGGATCTCCAAGGCCTTCCGCGGGGTCGTGGGCATCGAGCAGACCGCCGAGGCGCAGTAGGCCGCGTCCCCGCCGGGGCGGCGACGCCCCGGGACCGGCCGGACGCGAGCGGCAGAATCGCGTGGTATCAAATCCCCCATCCTGCAGCGCTTGCTGCGGGACGGGAGATGGAGGTTTCCGCGTCGCTTCCGACCCGTCGCTGAGATGGTGCGCGGGTCCTTGGCATCAGAATCGGACTCCGAGAGCGGTTGCGACGATCACCGGATCACCGAACCCGCTCCAAGTTCTGCTGTGATCACATTGTCTTCACGCGGGCCGGCGGCCATCCCGATTGAGCATGCTCTCGGGTCGCACCTCAATCAGCTTGAACGTGCGAAAGACGGCTGAGGGTGGAAGGCAGCCGCTCGCGGTGCGGACCGCGGGCGTCAGCATCACGCAACGTTCGGACTTTCAAGCGAGCCTACCGGATTGGCTGCGCAGCATCGGACAGCGGCCGTTCGATGCCGGTGATGCGCCTCCGACACTCACGCCCGTTGGCGCAAGGGTGGCGTACCAACCCGGGCGCTTCCAAGCGAGCGGTGGTGCTCGGGTGCAACTCTCCTGTCACGGACGAGGCACGCGCCCTTAGAACCGCAGTGCCGACATTGACCCCTCTCACTCGACCCGCCTACCGTCACGGCGACGGTTCCCTCTGGGGATCAAAAGGGAACGCGGTGAGGGCGTGCGCCCGAGGCCGCGGCTGCCCCCGCAACTGTAAGCGGCGAGCCTTCCGCCACCATGTCACTGGGCAGCCTCGCCCGGGAAGACGGTGAGAGGGCAGCGACCCGCGAGCCAGGAGACCTGCCGTCAGCCGTGGTCACACGCGAAACGCGTCGGGCGGGGTGTCCTGACGGGTGTCGAGGCGGACGCTTCGCGTCCGCGCGGCCTCGTTCGCGGTGACGTGCCACTGCCGTCTCCCGAGGCCGTTCCGTGCCCGTCTCCCGTCCCTGGTTCCTCGCGGCACTCGCCGCCAGCTTCCCTGTCCCTGTCCTGGCGCAAGCCGCCGGCGAGATCCGCCTCGACGAGATCGAAGTGACCGCGCCACCGCCTGCCTCCACGGGCGCCGCCGCCAGCGCCGGCTACCCCGGCGGCGTCACCGGCATCGGCGGGTCCCTGCGTCCGGTCGAGGCCGCGAGCGCCGGGGTCATCAGCGGGGCTGCGATCAACAGCCGCCCGGTCACCCGCCCGGGCGAAGTGCTGGAGGAGGTGCCGGGTCTGATCGTCACCCAGCATTCCGGCGAGGGCAAAGCCAACCAGTTCTTCCTGCGCGGCTTCAACCTCGACCACGGCACCGACATCGCCATCGACGTCGACGGCATGCCGGTCAACATGCGCACCCACGCCCATGGCCAGGGCTACGCCGACCTCAACTTCCTGATTCCGGAACTCGTCGGCGCGGTCGAGTTCCACAAGGGACCGTACTTCGTCCGCGACGGCGACTTCGCCTCCGCGGGATCGGTGCGCATCGACTACCTCGACACGCTCGACCGGAACGTCGTGCTGACGACGCTGGGCAGCTTCGGGTTCAAGCGCGGGCTCTCGGCCACCTCCGTACCGCTCGGCGCGGGCAACCTGCTCGTCGCCGGGGAGGCACAGACCTACGACGGGCCGTGGGCGGTGCCGGACGCCCTGCGCAAGCTCAACGGTGTCGCCCGCTACAGCCAGGGCACCGCCACGGACGGGTTCGCCGTCACCGGCATGGCCTATTGGGCGAAGTGGAACGCGACCAACCAAATCCCGGAGCGGGCGGTGGCGGAGGGCATCATCGGCCGCTACGGCACGCTCGACCCGACCGATGGCGGCGATACCGGCCGGTTCTCGCTCTCAGGGCGCTGGAGCCAGTCGGATGCCAGCGGCATCACCCGGGCCTCGGCCTACGTGATCCGCTACCAGATGAACCTCTGGAACAACTTCACCTATTTCCTCAACGATCCGGTCAACGGCGACCAGTTCCGCCAGCGCGACACGCGGGTGCTCGGCGGCGGCGAGATCAGCCGCGTCTTCCAGGGCGACCTGTTCGGGCTGGCGATGGAGAACGAGATCGGCGTGCAGACCCGCACCGACGACATCCGGGTCGGCCTGTTCAACACAACGTCTCGCCAGTACCGCTCGACGGTGCTCGACGACCGGGTGCTGGAAGCGAGCGCGGCCTTCTACTACGAGAACCGGGTGCGCTGGACCGACTGGCTGCGCACCAGCGTCGGCTTCCGGGCGGACGGCTACGATGCCGACGTCCGCTCCGACACGCCCGCGAACTCGGGCAAGGCCCGGGACGGCATCGTCAACCCGAAGCTCGGGGCGGTGTTCGGGCCGTTCGCCAACACCGAGATCTACCTGAATTACGGTGGCGGCTTCCACTCGAACGACGCCCGCGGCGTCACCGCGACGGTCGATCCGGCAAGCCCGCTGTTCGCCATCAGCCGCTCGCCGTTCCTCGTGCCCTCGACCGGCTACGAGGTCGGCATCCGCAACCGCTCGATCACCGGGTTGGAGACCAGCCTCGCCCTGTTCCGGCTCGACTTCGCCTCCGAGAACCTGTTTCAAGGCGACACAGGCACCACCGAGCCGAGCCGGCCGACCCGCCGCTTCGGCATCGAGTGGAGCAACCACTACGCGGTCACGCCCTGGCTGCGGCTGGAAGGCGACCTGACGATCACCAACGCCCGCTTCGCCGACCGTGACCCCGTCGGCCAGCGCGTGCCGGAGGCGCCGACCACCATCGCGTCGGCGGGCATCACCTTCGGCGAAGGCCAGGGCTGGTTCGGCAGCTTGCGCGTCCGGTACTTTGGACCCCGGCCGCTGATCGAGGACAACGCGGTGCGCTCGAAGCCGACGGCGCTGCTCAACGGCCGGTTCGGTTATGCCTTTGACAATGGCGTGAGCCTCGCCCTGGACGTGCTCAACCTGACGAACGCCAAGGCCGACCAGATCACCTACGACTACGAGTCCCGCCTGCCCGGAGAGGCGGTGGGAGTCGCCGACCGGCACTTCCACCCCGTGGAACCGACCGCGGTGCGCCTGACCCTTGCGGGGCGGTTCTGATGGATCGTCTCTGGTTGAGACGAAGCAGATTTGGGTGACGCAAGAACGGGCGGAAGGGTAGGCGTCAGGAAACCGTGTCGGGACATGAGTTGGCCGGAAAACCCTCGAACCCGGACACTCCCGACACGGTGTGCGAGGGGCCGCTTCGGATCAAGTGCAGAGATTGCGCGGGCGGCGCTGGATGTCTGAGTAAGGTCGAGAGCGGCCCCTGCCTAGGGTCCAAACCTCATCAGCTTGACCGTGTGGGAGTCAGCTTTCGACCCAAACCAGACAGGTCGGTCCCGGGGCGCGTGCTACAACGGTCCAACATCCGCGGTGATGCTCAAGGAGGCCCGATATGGACGGTCGAGGAATTCGAGCGGCACTGGATCACCATTGGGCCGCGTCCGACGCAGGCAACTTCGATGAGGAGCATGAGATCTACCGGGAGGACGCCGTGCTGGAATATCCGCAGTCGGGCGAACGCATTCGCGGGCGGAAAAACATTCAGGCTTCCCGCACCGCACAGCCAAACCGGAAGCACTTCACAGTACGTCGGATTACAGGCACAGGCGATCTCTGGATCACCGAATATGTTCTGACCTATGATGGTCGGCCGTCCTACACCGTGAGCATCATGGAATTCTGCGACGGCAAGGTAGCTCGTGAAACCCAGTATTTCGCGGATCCGTTCGAGCCCGGCCCTTCGCGTGCGGAGTGGGTTGAGCAGATGCCTTGAATTCGAGTCGCCGAAGCGGATCGTCCCGGGACCATGACCGACCATCGTTGCCCGGTTTTCCCGTTGCCGACAGGCCGTTCGACCCCGGTGACCGCTGCCCACCCTCGGCGGCCCCTCGCACGGTCAAGCTGATGGGGTGTGACCCTAAGCGAGCCCGATCAGCTTCAGGGCCGCTCCGCCGTTCGGCCCATAAGGATTACCGAGGCTCTCGCACATCTCGAAGTGGTTGAAGTTGGGCCCGACCACCAGCTCAGCCGGTTTGCCGGTCGCCTTCACGGCCGTCACGAGGTCGCGTGCTTGGCGCTGGAACTCCGGCGTCTCGCTGGTCCCGTGCGAAACGATGAGGGGGGCGCGCAAGTCGCCGAGGTGTCGGATCGGACTGAGCGACGCTTCAATATCGTCGTCGAACCTCACATAGGTGTTGCGGGCCGAAAGGCGGACCGGTTTCAGGTCGTAGATTCCGCTCATCAGCAGGCCGCCCTTGATCGGCACCTCCGGGAGGCCGAGAGCCTGCCAATCCGTCACCATCACGGTGCCAGCCAAGTGCGCGCCCGAAGAATGCCCACCCACGTAGAACCGCGACGGGTCGCCGCCGAAACGCGCCGCGTTCGTCCACGCCCAGGCCACGGCCCGACGCACCTGCTCCGCCATCGGCCTCAGATCGCCTCCTGCCGCATCGGCCTGGATGAAATCCGGCACGACATAGGTCACACCTGCATTAACGAAGAGATCAGCGGGAAAACCGTAGTCTTTTGCTGACGTTCTTAACCATCGTCCACCATGTATGAATACGAACACCGGTGCATTCGGTATCCTGGCTGGATAAATATCGAGCATCTCAACTGCAGTTGGGCCATAGGAAACCCGCTTCGGCTCTCCCAATCGCTGACGTGTGATCTCCGTAGACGAGGTGAAGCGAGCTTGGATCTGGGCCTGCATCGGCGCGTAGGCCACTTGATCGTACGCGGCGTCGAGATCCACCTGATCCATATTCATCCAGACCAGAGGCCCCTTGGCGTGCACAGGCGGCCCGACCCCACATGTCTCCGCCACCGCCGGACTCGCCGCCAGCAGCCCCGCTGCGCTCAACACCGCTCGCCGTGACAGTCTGCGCTCTTCAACGCTCGTGTGCGTCACGCATCCCTCCCTGCCGAGTCGTCGCTGCCGACGCCATCCCGCTCCTCTGCGACCCTGCGTCGGAGACCAGATGCAGGCAGATCGCGACCGAGCGGGATCACTCCAGGCGGTCTCCCCATTCATGTGCTCGACGGCGCGCTTCTTCGACTTTGTGCCGAATACTAGCCGTCCACTCGCGACCCGTATAGGCCCGCCGGGCGGTCAACCTGATCGATCTCAGCACAGATCCTAAACCAGCCGGAACAGCGAATTCCGGACCAGGGTTGGAGGGCGAACATGGAGGATTCTACGCGTTCATCACGAAGCCGAACACTCGTCCTTCCGCGGGGAGGTAAAAGCCGGCGATGAACCGAGCCGGTGACCACTGAGATCGAGCGCGGACTGTATCACCCCGCTCGCGCGGCGACGCGCATCGGCATCCCCTCGGCGGGCCGCAGGGTGATGCGCTGCTTGAGCGTCGGCACGAAGCCGGGCCGCAAGTCGAAGCGCAGCGCGCGGATCAGCACCGCCAGGATCGCCACCGCCTCCATCAGCGCGAAGCTCATGCCGATGCAGATGCGCGGCCCGGCGCCGAAGGGCAGGTAGGCGTAGCGGTCGCGGGCCCGCACGGCCTCCGGGGCGAACCGGTCGGGATCGAAGCGGTCGGGCTCGTCCCAGAGCAGGGCGTGCCGGTGGATGGCGTAGATCGGCACCGAGATCGGCGTCCCCCGCGCGACCCGCTGGCCGCCGACCTCCACGTCCTCGAGGGCGGCCCGCACCACGATGGGGGCCGGCGGGTAGAGACGCATCGATTCCTGGACGGTCTGCCGCGTGTAGGCGAGGGCTTCGACGTGCTCCGGCGCCAGGGGGCCGCCGCCCGTCACCGCCTCGATCTCAGCCACGACGCGCGCCTCCGCCTCCGGGTGGAGCGCCAGCAGGTACAGGGTCCAGGCGAGGGCGAGCGCGGTGGTCTCGTGCCCGGCGGTGACGAAGGTGAGGAGATTGTCCGCCACGTCGCGGTCGTCCATCGCCTGGCCGGTCTCCGGGTCGCGGGCGGCCACCAGCAGGCTCAGGAGGTCGTTGCGGCCCTCGACGCCGCCTCGGCGGCCCTCGGCGACCAGCCGCAGCAGTTCGTCCCGCAGGTAGGAGCGCGCCCGGTCCGAGCGGCGGCGGCCCGGATAGGGCATCCATTCGGGCGCCCGCAGCAGGGTCATGGCGAAGACCCAGCTGGTCGATTCGAGGAAATCCGTGATGCCGGTCTCCACGCGCCCCACGTCGATCGCACCGTGCCCCGAGAGCATCGTGGAGACGATGATCGCGAAGGTGGTGCGCATCATCTCGTGCGCGAGGTCGGCCTCCTGTCCCGCCGGCCGGGCGAGCAGGGCGTCGCGGGTCTCCTCCGCCGCCGCGATCATGGCGGGCAGGAACTTGACGATGCGCTCGTTGCGGAAGATCGGCGCGGCGGCCCGCCGCTGCCAGCGCCAGCGGGCCCCGTCCGCCGTGAGAATCGCGTCGCCGAGCGCGGGCGAGAGGGAGCGGCGGAGCACCTCCGACTTCTCGAAGGACTCCGCCTTGTCGACCAGGACCGTGCGCACGAAGGCCGGGTCCATCACGAACAGGGTCTCGCGGCCGAGGAAGGTCGAGCGGTAGATCCGGTCGCGGTAGACCGCTTGCGGCCAGGTCTCGACCGGGTTGCGGACGACGGTCCGGAGGAAGCGCAGCGGCGAGAGCGGAGCCTCGGGCGGGACGAGGCGCGCCATGGGCGGCCAATCCAGCGGAAGGGTGGTCTGCGCGGTCATGACTCGGGCCGTCCTCCGCGCCTGTCGGGTGGCGGCGCTTGTCCCCACGTCGGCATCCCGCGGGCCGGCATCAACCCCCTCGCGGCGGCGGATCCTGCGCGGACGCGACGGTGATCGCAACCGCCACCGCTCCCTGCGCCGAGACGTGGTGCGCCGAGACCTGGGCATCAGCAAGGCCGGCCGGGGCGGGGGGCTCGGCCCGCACGCAACGCCGCGCGTTCCGCGACGTTGTTGCTCCGCGCCGCCCTGCGGGCGGCTCCCGGGGCGCCCCGCACTTCGGGGGGCGCCCGCGCGGACAGGCCGGCCTCGTCCGGGAGACCCGCCATGCAGCCCGCCATCGATCGCGCCACCCTCGACCGGCTGATCGCCCGGGGCCGGGCGCAGGGCCAGCTCACCACCGCCGACCTTCGCGGCGAACTCCCGATCTCCGGCATGAGCCCCGACACGATCGCACTCGTGCTGATCGAACTGGAGGAGGCCGGCATCCCGGTGGAGCTGGAGGAGGATCTCCTGGGACCGGGCCGCGGCCTGGGCGCCGCGCCGCCACCCGGCCTCGTGCTGCCGACCCACGACCCGGGCGGCGGCGCTCCGGGCGCGGCGGCGGAGGGGGGCACCGGTCCAGGCGCCGCCCCGCGCCCGCCCGCGCGGCCGGAGCCCGCCTCGCCGCGCGAGGTGCCGGCGGATCGGGCGATCGCGCTCGCGGGCGTCGCGGCGATCGCCCTCGGCCTCCTCATCGCCGCCTCCCTGACGCATTGACCGCCCCCTCTGGAGGATCGGCTGCGATGCGCCACCACCCCTATCCGTTCGGGATCGAGGAGGAGTTCTTCCTCGCCGATGCCGGGACCCGCGGCACCCCCCGCGCCGGCGTCGCCGGCTTCCACGCCGCTGCCCGCGCGCTCCTGCCGGCGGCCGAGCGCGAGCTGCTGGAGAGCCAGGTCGAGATCGCCTCGCCGCCCGCCACGGCGGTCGCGGCGGCCCGTACCTCGCTCGGCGGCCTGCGTCGCGGCCTCGCCGAGATCGGGCGCGTGCACGGCCTGCTGGTCTTCGCCGCCGGCACGCATCCGAGCGCCGCCTGGGACGACCAGCGGCCCACCGACGGCGCGCGCTACGCCGGCATCCTCGACGCCGTGCGCATGGTCGGGCGGCGCAGCGTCGTGAGCGGGCTCCACGTGCACGTGGAAGTGGCGGATCCCGCCGGGCGCGTCGCCCTGATGGCCCGGCTCACGCCCTTCCTGCCGGTGCTCCTCGGCCTCTCGGTCTCCTCGCCCTTCTGGCAGGGGCGCCCGACCGGCCTCGCGGGCTACCGGCTCGGCGTGTTCGGGGAGCTGCCCCGCACCGGGTTGCCGGACCTGTTCGAGGGGCCGGACTCCTTCGCCCGCTACGTGCGGGTGATGACGCGGGCCGGGGCGATCGCCGATGCGAGCTTCCTGTGGTGGCACCTGCGCCCCTCGATCCGCTACCCGACCCTGGAGCTGCGGGTGGCCGACAGCTGCACGCGGCTGGAGGATTCCCTCGCCGTGGCGGCGCTCTACCGCTGCCTCGTGCGGGCCGCGGAGCGCCTTCCCGCACTGAATGCCGGTCTCGACGGCGTCACCCGGGCGCTCGCCCGCGAGAACCTGTGGCGGGCGCAGGCCGACGGGATCCGGGCGACGCTGATCGACGAGGCGAGGGAGGCCGCGGTGCCGTTCGCGGAGGCGCTGGAGGCACTGCTCGCCCTCGTGGCCGAGGACGCGGCGGCGCTCGACTGCCCGGAGGCGATCGCGGGGCCGCGGCGGATCCTCGCCGAGGGAACGAGCGCCGAGAGGCAGGTCGCGGCCTACGAGTCCGCCCTCGCCGCGGGAGCGACCGAGGCCGCGTCCCTCGCCGCGGTGGTGGACGGGCTCGCCCGGGAGACGGAGGGGCGGGGCGCGTGACCCGAAGGGTCAGGCCCGCAGGGCGCCGAGGGCCGGCGTGACCACGTGGCGGGCGACCGGGATCAGGAGCGCCCCGACCAGGAGCCCGACGACGCCCGACAAAGCCGCCGTGACCACCCACTCCACCGCCGCGTCCCCGACCGGAACCGCATCGCCCGCCGCCGCGGCCGCCTGCGCGATGCCGTGCCCCAGGGCGGTGAGGCCGAAGCCTTCGAGGCCGTGCACCAGGATCCCGCCCCCGACCCAGATCATCGCCGCCGTGCCGATCACCGCGAGCGCCCGCAGCAGCGCCGGCATCCCGCGCACCAGCCCGCACCCGAGGGCGCGGGTGGCGGGGCGCAGCCGCCGGTCCGCCGCCGTGGGATCCCCCGCGGCCTCGCGCAGGCCGAGGAGCGTCGAGGCCGGGCGCTCCGTGCGGGCGAGGGCGAGGCCGACATCGTCCGCCTTCACGATCAGCGCCACCACCCCGTAGACCAGGGCCGTGATTCCGACGCCGACCGCGGCGAGGACGAAGACCTGGATCCAGAGGCCGGATTCCGCGACGCTCGCCAGGGTGATGGCCATGATCTCGGCCGACAGGATGAAGTCGGTCTTCACGGCGCTGCGCACCTTCGAATCCTCGAGCGCCCGGGCGTCCCGCGGGGCGGGCGCCTCCGCCTCCTCGCCCTCGTGCGAGAGAAAGACCTCCATCACCTTCTCGGCGCCCTCGAAGCACAGATAGGCGCCGCCCAGCATCAGGAGCGGTCCCAGCAGGAAGGGCGCGAAGGCGCTGAGCGCCAGCGCGCCGGGCAGGAGGAAGAGGAGCTTGTTGCGCAGCGAGCCGACCGCGATCCGCCCGATGATCGGCAGTTCCCGCGAGGGGGCGATCCCGGCCACGTAGCGGGGCGTCACCGCGGTGTCGTCCACCACGACGCCGACCGCCTTCGCGCCAGCCCGCGCGGCCTGCGAGGCGGCATCGTCCAGGGAGGCGGCCGCCAGCTTGGCGAGGCCCGCGATGTCGTCGAGGAGCGCGATCAGTCCCGTCGCCATGGTCGTCCCATTCGTCAGGGAGCCAGCATAACGCGCGGCCCGCCGATCCGGCGCCCTCATCCCCCGTCGAGCCGCTGCCCGGCCTCGCCGTAGCCGAGCGCGGCGGCCTGCCGGTTGACGATCCCCCGCCGCAGCACCGTGCGCTCCAGGTCGTCGATCGCGTCGAGCAGCCGGTCGCGGGCCGGATCGACCCGCTCCGGCTCCGTCTCGGGCGGGGTCTGCGCGAAATCGACCGCGGTGATCAGCACCCGGTCGCGGGCATCCTCGATCCGCGGGTCGCGCTCGACGCGGCCGCGCACGCCGTCGTCGAAGGCCCGGATCACCGCCCAGGGCAGGTCGTCCGGGGCGAGCAGCCCGGGATGCGCGCGGGCGTGCTGCCGCGCCGCGGTCGCCGCCTCCCTGATCACGCCGACGAGCTTCGCTTCCATGCCGGGTCTCTCCTCCGGTCCGCAAAGCGCGGGAGCGACGCCCGTTCCCCGCGACCCGTGCTTTCCGGGAACCCGACGCTCCCCGCGCCGGGAACCGGCCTGCCCCCGGACGGTCCCGAATGCGGGCGGCGGGATCCGGGCGCCCGCGCGGCCCGCATCGCGATCAGGCGGCCTGCACGGTGCGCAGGAAGGCGGCGACGCCCGCGTCGAGCTCGACGGATTGCCGCGCGAGGTCGCCCGCGGCCGCGAGCACCTGCGCGGAGGCGGTCCCGGTCCCGTCCGCGTCCTCCTTGAGCATCGTCACTCCCTGGCTCACCCGCTGTGTGCCCTGCGCCGCCTGTGCCACGGTCCGCACGATCTCCTGCGTGGCCGCCCCCTGCTGCTCCATCGCCGCGGCGACGCCGACGGCGATCCGACGCATCTCCGCCGCCGTGGCGGCGATCGTGGTGATCGCCGCCACGGCCGTCCGGGTCTCGCCCTGGATGCCGGCGACTTGGTCCGCGATGGTTCCGGTGGCTTGCGCGGTCTGCGCGGCGAGATCCTTGACCTCGGCGGCGACCACCGCGAAGCCGCGGCCCGCCTCGCCGGCCCGGGCGGCCTCGATGGTCGCGTTGAGCGCCAGCAGGTTCGTCTGCCCGGCGATGCCGCGGATCAGGTCCACGATCTCGCCGATCCGCTCGGCCCCCGTGGACAGGTCCCGGACGCTGCGCTCCGTCGAGGCCGCGTCCGCGGCCGCCCTCTCGGCGATCTCGCAGGCCCGCGCCGCCTGGGCGGCGATCTCGCCGATCGCGGCCGCCATCTCCTCGCTGGCCGCCGCGACGGTCTCGACATTGGCCGCGGTCTCCCCGGCCGCCACGCTGATGCCGGTGGCCTCGCCGCTCGCGTGGACGGCGCCCGCGCTCAGGGCGCCGGCCGCCGCCTCCATCTCGCCCGCGGCCGAGGACATGGCCCGGGAGAGGCCGGCCACGCGGTCCTCGAAGAGGCGGGTCGCGCCGGCCAGCGCCTCGGCCCGCCGCATCTTGGCCCCGGTCTCCACCTCCCGCGCGGCCTCGGCCGCACGCTTGGCGATCAGGGCCTCCTTGAAGACCTCGACGGCCCGCGCCATCGCCCCGACCTCGTCGCGGCGCCCGAGCTCCGCGACCGCCCGGTCGAGATCCCCGGCCGCCAGCCCGCTCATCGTGTCCGCCAGGGCGGCGAGCGGACGCACGACGCCGCGCACGACCGTGGCGATCCCGTACGCGATGACGCTGCCCGCGAGGATCAGGCAGCCGAGGAGGGCGAGCCGCGACAGGGCGGCGGCCCGCTGCGCCCGCGCCAGCTCCTCCCGCGTCTCCTTCAGCTGGACGTCGGCCAGCGCGTTGAGGTGGTCGGAGGATCGCTTCAGCGCCTCGAAGAGGCGGTTGTGCACTTCCACGTACCCGTCCAGCCGTCCCTCCCGCAGGCGCGCCTGGATCTCGGCGGAGGCGGTCTCCTGGGCGCGGAGGCGCCGGTCCATCTCGTCCGCGAGCGCCGTCTCGTCCGGCGGAAGGTCGACGGCCCGGCATTCCGCCCAGATCTGGCGGATGCCGGTCAGGCTCGCCGCGATCGCGCGGGCCGCCTCACCCGGTTCGAGGGTTCGGTCGCGCACTCCGCGCGAGGCCTCGCGCATCCTGTCGTTCAGGTCGCGGATCGCGATGAACTGCTGCAGGCGGACCACGCGGTCGTCGTGGAGGGAGCGGATGCTCTCGCTGCTCGCGTGCAGGGACAGGAGCCCGACGACGGAAGCCGCCGCGACCATCGCGGCCGTCGCCGTCAGGACGCAGATCAGACGGGCCTTGATGGTCATCAACATAGTAACATATTCCTTTTAGCGCGCTTATTATTTCTCATCCCCAAAGGTAATTTGAGACTTCCTATGATATCGTGAACGACCACCCGGCCGGCGGGCGGCCCGGATGGGGCGGGACGGCGGCCTCGTCATGGCTGCGCGTGGAGCGGCTCTGCCGCGGGGTGCGGCGGGGTTCGACGGTGGCCGGAGGGCGCGCCGCAGCGGGGGCGCCGCCGCCCCGGGATTTCTGCTGAATTGCCCGACATCGCGTCTGGATTTGTCGTACATACCGCGTATCCTTGCCGAGCCGGTCTTTCGGCAAAGACAGGGAGAGTCTCTGTGAGACGAGTGGCCGCTTTCGCCTGTTTCGTGCTTCTGACATGTCTCGCCCCGGGCGAGAGTTTCGCCGTCGACGGGCAGCAGGCCTGCACCCCGGACGCCCAGCGCCTGTGCGCCTCCGCCGGCTCCGACGCGCAGCGCGTCGCGGCCTGCCTGCGCCAGCACAGCCGCAGCCTCAGCCCCGCCTGCCGGCAGGCCATGAGCAAGGGCCGGCGCCGGGGCTGACGGCGCGCCGCCGTCACCCGCGGCCCGGCGGCTCCGCCGGGCCGTCCGCCGGGCTCGGCTCCGGCGCCCGGCCGGAGACGGCCGCGTCGTATCCGGACATCCAGAGGACGCTCGCCCGCGTGCCGGCCGCGTAGGGACAATCCTCGCGGCGCAGACCCTTGCCCGGCGCGTAGAATCCCAGGGCGTAGTGGTCGAGATGGTCGTCGGGTGCGTCCGTCACGGCGGCCTCGCGCTTGAATCGCCGAGTCGAACGCGCGACCGGCCCGATCGTCCCCCGGGAACGTCCG
The DNA here is from genome assembly GCF_054052225.1 of Methylobacterium sp. JK268. Classification (NCBI taxonomy): domain Bacteria; kingdom Pseudomonadati; phylum Pseudomonadota; class Alphaproteobacteria; order Hyphomicrobiales; family Methylobacteriaceae; genus Methylobacterium; species Methylobacterium sp. JK268. Next base: position 74,958 of record NZ_JBSVZN010000007.1, read on the forward strand.
ACCGCGCGGCGGATTGACCGCCCATGCCGCAGCACTCCTGGACCCCCGCCGCCATGCCGCCCCAGGCCGGCCGGCTCGCGATCGTGACGGGGGCCACGAGCGGGATCGGCTACGAGGCCGCCCTGGCGCTCGCGCGGGCGGGCGCCCGGGTGGTGCTCGCCGCCCGCGACGCGGCGAAGGCGCAGCGCGCCATGGCGTCGATCCACCGGGAGGTCCCGGGGGCCGATCTCGCCTTCGAAGCCCTCGACACCGGGCGCCTCGACTCGGTGCGGGCCTTCGCGGCGCGATGGCCCCAGGGGACCGCCATCGACGTGCTGCTCCTCAATGCCGGGATCGCGGCGGTGCCGCGCCGCGAGGAGACCCCGGACGGGTTCGAGCGCCAGCTCGCCACCAATTACCTCGGCCACTTCGCCCTGGCGGGGCTGCTGCTGCCCTCCCTCGGGGCCGCGCCCGCCGCCCGGATCGTGCCGGTGGCGAGTCTCGCCCACCGCTCCGCCCGGATCCATTTCGACGACCTGCAGCGTCGGCAGGGCTACGGCCCGCAGGACGCCTACCGTCAGTCCAAGCTCGCCATGCTGATGTTCGGGCTCGAGTTCGACCGCCGCCTGCGCGAGGCCGGCGCGGCGGCCCGGTCGATCCCGGTCCATCCGGGAATCGCCCGCACCGACATCTTCCGTCGCGGCGACCGGGCCGGGCCGATCCAGCAGGGGGCCGGCCGGGCGATCTTCGCGGTCATCGGGCAGGGCGCGCCGGCGGGGGCGTGGCCGCTCCTCTACGCGGCGACCGCCCCGGAGGCGGAGGGGGGCCGCTATTACGGGCCGGACGGCATCCTCGAGGCGCGCGGCCACCCGGCCCCCGCGCGGATCGCTGCCCAGGCCCTCGACCGGGGGGCCGCCGCGCGCCTCTGGCAGGTCTCCGAGCAGCTGACCGGGGTGACCTACCGGGTCTGAGCCGGGCTCACCCCGCCGGGCGCGGGGCGGGCTTCGGCTCCGCTCCCGGCGCGTTGTTCGTCATCGTCGTCCAGGACGGACGTCGACGGGCCTCGATCGCCGTCCGGGTTGCCTCCTGTTCGCCGAACCAACGGGATCAGCGCGTCGCCGGGATTCGGAACGGACGGGCTCTCTGGCCCCTGGATTCGGCAACAGTCCGGCCGGACGGCGGCGAGACGAGGCAGAGGCGGTCAGGGCGCCCGCTCGATCGCGATCCCGTCGATCGCGGCCGCATCGGTTCCCCAGTCGTAGAGGGCCTGAAGCACCGGGCGCAAGCTCTCCCCCCGGGCCGTCAGCGCATAGGCGCGCCGCTCCTCCTCCGCTGACGCAACGGCGACCAGTCCGACAGCATGCAGGTCACGCAACCTTTCCGAGAGCATCTTGTCGGACAATCCGGGGACCAGCGCCCGCAACTCGCCGTAGCGCAGCGGGCCATCCTTCAGCAGCGCCAGGATGACGACCTTCCACTTGCCGCCGAGGATCGCGAGCGACAACTCGACCGGGCAGCCGTACCGCGCCTTCAACCGCTTCATCGTGGCCTGACCATCCCGCGTCGCTGACGAACCATCCGGTGCGTTGAATCGCCATCCGCCCACACCGTATCGCAGCGGTGCGCGGCGCGAAACGGCGGCCGCGTCTCGCAAACGAGAGCCCGGGCGGAACCATGCGCACAACCTCTTCAGGTCTGACACTCCCTCAGACTCTCGCGGAACTCGTCGATCCGCTGCGGGCCGCACTCCTGGTCTATGATATGCAGGTCGGCATCTGTCGACAGCTGCCCGATGGGGGACGCATCGTGGCGCAGGTCGCGAATCTCCTTGCCGCGGCGCGCGCACGGGGCCTGCGCGTCGTGTACACGCGCCACCTCTCGTTGCCGCTGGCTTGGCTCGGGGCGACCGGAACCCGCACCGCGATGACCTGGCAGAGGCAACCTGACCCCGGTCTTCTCACGGTGCCCTTCGGCCGCGAAGCCATGGCGGCCTCGATCGTGCCCGAACTGTCGCCGTCGCCGGACGATCTCGTCCTCGACAAGTACGCGATGTCCGCGTTCGTGGGCACGCCGCTCGCCACGGCCCTGCGCGACTGCGGTTTGTCCACGCTCATCGTGTGCGGCATCGCCACCGAGATCGGGATCGACCCGACCCTTCGCCATGCCGCCGATCTCGGCCTCGTGCCGGTCTTGGCCACGGATGCGTGTGGCGCCGGCAACGCCGAAGCGTCCGCGCACGCGCTCGCCGCCCTGCATCACGCGGGCGATACGGTCATGGTCACGGCCGGAGATCTCGTCGAAGCGCTCGCCCCGGGAGAAGCCTGATGGGATCGCCGCTCAGGCCCTCGACCGGCGGGCTGCCGCGCATCTCTGGCGGATCTCCGAGCAGGTGATCGGGGTGAACTCCCGGTTCCGGCTCAGCCGGCCGGGCGCGGTGCGGGTCTCGGCGCCGCCCCGGGCTTCTTGGTCTTCCGCTTCTTCCAGGACGGACGCCGGCGGGCTTTGGTCGCCATGGTTGCAGTCTCCTGTTGAGGCGACCTCAGGTAGGAGCCGGCGCGCGTCCGGAAAGAGCCTCGATCGGTGCCGTTCCGGACCGTGGCGATCTCCCCTTCGGCGCCGATCCGCTTTCCTCCGCGCGCGACTCGCGTAAGGGAAGGACGCCCCGCTCGCGCGGGCGGGCGGTGAAGACCCTCGGGGTGCGCCATGGACGCGGGACCGCGGTCGCGGTGGGTGGTTCTCGCCACGTTGCCGATGCTGGTGATCGCGCATCACGCCGCGGTGCTGGCGCACGAGTTCGGTCATTCCTTCACGGCGTGGCTCCTCGGCCTGAAGGAGGATCCCCTGACCCTGCGCTGGGGCGCGGCGACAGTGCTCAACGCGCTGACGCTCCACCAGATCGGCGAGAACGTCGATTACGGGCGGGCCTGGCAGTCCGGGCGCGGCGGCGCGGCCGCCCTCGTCGCGGCGGCCGGCCCGCTCCTCGTCAATGGCGGTCTCTACGCCGCCAGCCGGGCCGCCCTGCTGTGGCACGGGGGCCGGTCGTGGCCGGCGGTCCTGCTCCTGTTCTGGTTCCTGTTCATGAACCTCGCCAATGTCTACGACTACGTCCCGATCAGGACCTTCGCGGCGAGCGGCGACATCGCGCATCTGTGCCGCGGCCTCGGCCTGTCGCCCTGGTGGATCTACGCGCCGCTCTGTCCCGCCGTCGTCGTGGCGATCGCGGATCTCTACCGGACCCAGGTGCCGCGCCTCTTCGGGCGGCTCGCTCTCGGCGGTCCGGCCCGCGCGCTCACCCATATCCTGGCGACCACGCTGATGTTCGGCGTCTACGGCCTTCCCGGGCTGCGGGCAGGGGATCCGGCCTCCATCCTCCTGTCGGGCACGTCGCTGCTGGCGTTCCCCATCGTGCTCGTCCTCTGCTGGCCGGAGCGTGCCTGGCTGCGGGCAAGGGCCTCGGCGGCGGGCGATCCCGGCGGGAAGGGGGCGGGCGCCCTGAACGGGGCCGGCGCGTCCTGAGGCTGCTACGGCCCGTCGACAGGCGTTGTGCCGCCCGGGGTTGCGTGAGCGACGCCACCCGCAACGTCGGCCAGCCTTGCCTCGGCTGGCCTCCCGGCGGACTGGACGCCGCCGACGCGACGCAACACCCGTCGACGGGCCATCACAGCCACTAGTCCCGCGGGATGCGCCCCGCCGAGCAGAGGGTGCGGACGCTGCCGCGGGGATCGACGTAGCAGCTCGCCTGCCAGCCGCCCTCGCGCACGACGCCGCCGTTCGGCCGCCCCTGGGCCTCGCCGTAGGCGGTGCGGAAGGCGGCGTTCAGCCGCTCGGCGCTCTCGCCGGTGGCGAGCGACGCGGCCCGGGCGATGGCGTCGAAATAGGCGGGTGAGGGGCTCCGCTCGGAGGAGCGCGCCGCCACGATCGGGTCGGCCCGGCAGGTGACGTCGAGGGACAGCCCGCCCGGCCCCCGGAACTCGACGCCCGGCCCCTCCCGGCGCGCGATCCGCGACCCCGTCGCCGCCGCGATCCGCCCCGCCAGCGCGTCGCACTCGTCGGCCAGCGCCGCCCCGCTCCCGAGGAGAGCGAGGAGCAGGGGCGCCACGTGCGCAACGCACCGGAAGGCGGGGGTGGGCGGACGGGACCGGATCATGGCGTTGCGGCTCCTCGCGGTGGGCGCGTCTGGCGATCCTAGGGGGCGAGCGCCGGGCAACGATACCGGGAAGGATCGGGCGACCGCCCAGGGAGGGCGTCCGGAACCCCTTCCGACCGCGACCTGTTGCTCCGGCGCACGCGCCCGGCCCGGCGCTATCGCCGGGCGATCGCCGTGGCGGGGCGACGGGCCGGCGCACCGAGGGAGAGTCCACGATGCAACGTCCCATCCTCGTCCTGGCGGGTTTCCTGCTTGCCACACCCGTCCTCGCCCAGTCCCTGAGCGAGAAGAGCGGCCTCAACAGCCTGGTCGGCGCCGCGCCCTCGACGGCGGATTTCGTCAAGGAGGCGGCGATCAGCGACATGTTCGAGATCCAGTCGAGCCAGCTCGCCGCCGAGCGCTCCGACGACCAGACCAAACAATTCGCCACCAAGATGATCGCGGATCACCAGAAGACGAGCAGCGATCTCAAGACGATGGTGCAGTCCGGCAAAGTCAAGGCCGAGATCCCGACCGCGCTCGATTCCACGCATCAGAGCAAGCTCGACAAGCTCAAGAGCCTGAACGGGGCTGACTTCACGAAGCAGTATCACAGCGATCAGGTGAAGGCGCACAAGGACGCGGTCGACCTGTTCCAGCGCTACGCCAAGGGCGGCGACACCGAGGATCTGAAGGCCTGGGCGGGCAAGACCGAGCCGGACCTCGCGCAGCACCTCAAGATGGCCGAAGATCTGGACAAGTAGGCCCGGCGGCGCACGCCCGTCCCGGGGGTCTGGGCGGCGTGCGCCGTCATCCCTCGGTCGCGCACGGCGCGGCGCGGCCCGCTTCCGAGTCACCGTGCCGGGTGAGAACTCCGAGGGCGACCACAACGGTGACGAGGACGAGCGCCAAGAGAACAACCTGCATCTGCGACCCTTCTCCGATCCGGCGAGGCCGGGACCGGGAGGCCTTTTCAAGAATCGCGCCAAGGCCCGCGGGCGAGGCGCGCCAGGATCAATAGGCGATCGCGAGCCCGCCGAGGCGCGAGGCCAGCCGGTAGGCTTTCTCGCGGGTCAGCCCGCGGAGGATGACGCGGTCGTCGCTGTAGAGGGTGAAGGTGCCGTCCGCGTCGGCCTGGATCCGAACCCCGTCTTCCCGCGCCATCGCCGGACGATCCCCCAGGGACGAGCCGCCCCAGCGCGACCGGTCCGTTCCCTCAACGCGCCGGCGGCGCGAAAGGGGCCGGCGGCGGCAGTCGTTTTTTCGCCGCTCGGCGCGCCAGAAATGAACTTTTATCAGGAACCGTTGCAGGAGGACGAAACTTTCTCTCCCGGCCATCCGTCGATGAGGCCGTTCCCCGCCGGACGGGGACTCCCAAGGAGAGACGACGATGAAGAAGACGACCCTGGGCCTCGCGGCCGCGCTCGTTCTGGGCGGCCTCGGACTCGGCATGGGCTCGGCCTCGGCCGCCTCCGCCGAGGTGTCCCTCGGCGCCGCGCCCACGGCCTACGTGCAGATGGACCGGATGGAGCGCCGCATGATGCGCCACCGGATGATGCACCGGGAGATGCACCACCGCCGGATGATGCACCGGCGCATGATGCGTCACCGGATGATGCGCCACCACATGTGATCGGCTGCGCCGCGGAGCCTTCGCTCCGCGGCGTTCCGCCCGCCGGTCAGGCCGGGACGGGCGCGAGCCGCGTCGCCAGGATGTCCCCGGTCACCGCCTTGATGTCGCGCAGGCCGCACATCGCCATGGTGGTGTCGAGTTCCTTGCGGATGATGTCGAGGCACTGGGTGACGCCCGCCTCGCCCCCGGCCCCGAGCCCGTACAGGAAGGCGCGGCCGATGAAGACGCCCTTGGCGCCGAGCGCCAGCGCCTTGATGACGTCCTGCCCCGAGCGGATGCCCCCGTCCATCAGCACCTCGATGCGGTCGCCCACGGCCTGGGCGATGGCGGGCAGAGCCGCGATCGAGGACATCGCCCCGTCGAGCTGACGCCCGCCGTGATTGGACACGATCAGGGCCTGGGCGCCGCTGCGCGCGGCGAGTTCGGCGTCCTCCGGGTCGAGGATGCCCTTGAGGATCAGCGGGCCGCCCCAGCGGTCCTGGATGCGCTTCACGTCGTCCCAGTTGAGCGTCGGGTCGAACTGCTCGGCCGTCCAGGAGGAGAGGGAGGAGAGGTCGCTCACCCCGTTGGCATGGCCGACGATGTTGCGGAAGGTGCGCCGCTGCGTGCGCAGCATGTCGAGGCACCAGCGCGGCTTCGTCGCGAGATTGAGGATGTTGGGGATCGTCATCTTGGGCGGGGTCGACAGCCCGTTCTTGATGTCCTTGTGCCGCTGCCCGAGGATCTGGAGGTCGAGGGTGAGCACCAGGGCCGAGCAGCCCGCCGCCTTGGCGCGGTCGATGAGCCGGTTGATGAAGTCCCGGTCGCGCATCACGTAGAGCTGGAACCAGAACGGCCGATCGGTGTTCTCGGCGACGTCCTCGATCGAGCAGATGCTCATGGTTGAGAGGGTGAAGGGCACGCCGGCCTTGGCCGCCGCCCGCGCCGCCAGGATCTCCCCGTCCGCGTGCTGCATGCCGGTGAGGCCGGTCGGCGCCAGCGCCACCGGCATGCTCACCGGCTGGCCGATCATCGTGCTGGCGAGCGTCCGGTTGGTCATGTCGACGGCGACGCGCTGGCGCAGCTTGATCGACGCGAAGTCCGACTCGTTCGCCCGGTAGGTCCCCTCCGTGTAGGAGCCGGAATCGGCGTAGTCGTAGAACATCCGCGGCACGCGCCGCTCGGCGAGCACGCGCAGATCCTCGATGCAGGTCGCGGGCGTCGCACTGAAGAACCGCGACATCGGGGAGGGCGGCCGCGACGACGGCATCCGGGTCGAACTCATGGGTGGCCTCTGGCGGTTCCTCGGGCGGCCCCCGTTCGGGGCGCCGTTCGTGCTTGCAGCTTCCGCCATACTCCGAGGCTCGGCCCGTTGCCCAGCCCGTCCGGCGCGGGGCCGCATCGCGTCCGGGCGGGCGCCCGTCACATCTGGTCGATCTCCTCCCGCGGGGTGGCGCTGAGTTCGGCCCAATCGAACTCCTCCTCCAGGCGGAAGAAGGCGTCGTCCCCGATCCGGCCGCGCTCGCGCAGGTCGAGGATGGTGCGCCGCGCCGCCTCGATCGCCCGCCGCCGCGGGGCGTCCGAGGGGAGCGACCCGGGGGCGCGGCCCTCGCGGTCGCGCTCGGCCTCGTCGAGGGCGGCCGCGAATTCCTGGCGCAGGGTCGCCGCGTAGGGCGAGCGGTCCTGCGCGAGGCTGTCGAGGGCGGAGCGATAGGCCGCCGCCCGGGCGAGACCGACCTCGCGCCCGACCGGGTCGTCGTCGCGCAGGGCGAACCACGCGAGGAGCGGGCGCAGGGTCAGGCCCTGGACGACCAGCGTGCCGAGCACGGCCCCGAACGCGGTCAGCACCACGAGGTCGCGGTGCGGGAACGGGTGCTCGCCGCCCTCCGGCAAGGCGAGCGCCAGCGCCACCGTCACCACCCCGCGCATGCCGCACCACGCCACCGTGGCGCTGCCCTGCGGCGAGGCGGGCTCGAGGCCCACGGGCCCGAAGGCGCGCCGCCAGAGCCGGGCGGCGGCACCCGCGCCCATGACCCAGGCGATCCGCACCAGCACGAGGGTCAGGAAGACCGCGCCCGCCACCAGGGCGTAGCGGTTGCGGTCCTCCGCGGAGAGGCCCTCCAGGATCGGGCCGATCTGCAGCCCGATCAGCACGAAGGCCAGAACGTTGAGGACGAAGACCGCCGTCTCCCACACGGCGTAGGAGGGGACCCGCAGGTGGGCGGGCGTGGTGGCGGGGGCGATGCGCGCCACCGTGATGGCGTAGCTCACCACCGTCAGCACGCCGGAGAGGCCGATCCGCTCGGCCACCAGCCAGACCCCGAAGGTCGCGACGAACTGGAGCACGATGGTGCTCGGCGCGTCCGTGATGCGGCGCATCGCCCGCACGTAGATCCAGGCCAGGACCGGCCCGGCGATCACGCTGCCGACGACGCCGATCAGGAAGGTCGGCACCACGTCCCGGGCCATGAAGCTGCCGCTCATGGCGGCCGGCACGGCGAGGCGATAGATCAGCAGCGACGTGGCATCGTTGAACAGGCTCTCGCCCTTCAGGATGGTGACGAGCCGGTGGGGCAGCGCCACGTGCCGCAGCACCGAGAGCGCCGCCACCGCGTCGGGCGGCGCCACGACGGCGCCGAGGACGATGCAGGCGGCGAGCGGCATGTCCGGCACCAGCCAGCGCACGATGCCGGCCACCGCCGCCGTGGTCACGCCGACCGCGCCGATGACGAGGCCGGTGATCGGCAGCCAGTTCGCGCGCAGGTCGCGCGCCGAGGTGTCGTAGCCGGCATCGAGCAGGACGGGGGCGAGGAACAGGGCGAGGGCGAGGTCGGGGTCGAGCCGGAGGTTGGGAACCGCGTCCACGAAGGCGAGGGCGGTGCCGCCGAGCGCCAGGAAGGCCGGGAACGGCGCGCCCAGGCGCCGCGCCAGGGCCGCCAGCAGGACGGCGACCAGCAGGACACCGACGATCCATTCGAAAACGAGCATGATCTCCGCCTCGGTCAGGGGCCCGAGATAGGGCGAGGGACGGAGAACAACACCGGCACGGCGACGATGGGCGCGGGCCGCGACGCGGGGAGGCGGGATCGTCCGCGGGACGGGACGGCCAGACAGGGCCCGCGCGCGCCGGCGGCGCCGGTCCGGATCCCTCGCGCAGCGTCACCGGCTTCGCGCGGCGCCGTCCCGGTGGCAGAAGATCCGGCGAGAGGCCCGCGCGCCCTCGCGAAAGGAACCCCCATGACGGTCTCGAACGAGGACGAACTCGAAGCCCTGCGGCAGGTCGGCCGCATCGTCGCCGAGACGCTCGAGGCGATGGGCCGGGCGATCGAGCCGGGGATGACGACGGGCGAGCTCGACGCGGTCGGACGGGCGTTCATGGAGGCCGCCGGCGCCCGCTCGGCGCCCGAGACGGTCTACGCCTTTCCCGGGGCGACCTGCATCAGCGTCAACGAGGAGGTCGCCCACGGCATCCCGGGGGCCCGGCGGCTCGCGCCGGGCGACCTCGTCAACATCGACGTCGCCGCGGAGAAGGGCGGCTACTTCGCGGACACGGGCGCGTCCTTCGCGGTGCCGCCCGCCACCCGCGCGGTCGAGCGGCTGTGCAAGGACGGGCGCCGGGCCCTGTGGACGGGGCTGCGCCAGGTCGGCGCGGGCCTGCCGCTCGCGGGCATCGGCCGGGCCGTGGGCGCCTTCGCGCGCAAGAACGGCTACACGCTCGTGCGCAACCTCGCGAGCCACGGCGTCGGGCGCGCGCTGCACGAGGAGCCGACCGAGATCGCGACCTGGCCCGACGCCTCCGAGCGCCGCATCATGGGGGAGGGGCTGGTGCTGACCGTCGAGCCCTTCCTGTCCCTCGGCGCGGAATTCGCCGGGAACGGCGAGGATCCCTGGACCCTCTACGCCGAGCCGCGCGCCCTCACGGTCCAGTACGAGCACACCGTCGTCGCCACCCGCAACGGGCCGCTGATCCTCACCCTGCCGGGACGCTAGCGCGATTTCCGAGGAAGCGGATGCCGGTTCGGCGGAGGCAATGCGGCACAATCAAAGACCGAGAGCAGGCTTCACGGTTCAATCCGACCGAAGCCTGCTCTCGGGGGCGGGCTCAGCCCGCGAGCGCGTCGAGTTCCCGCAGGATCGCGTCGCCCATCTCCGTGGTGCCGATCGCGTTGGCGCCCGGGCCGGCGATGTCGCGGGTGCGGGTGCCGCCCGCCAGAGTCCGGGTGATCGCCCCCTCGACGAGGTCGGCCGCGTCGCCGAGGCCGAAGGAGTAGCGCAGGGCCATGGCGAGCGAGCCGATCATCGCGATCGGGTTGGCGAGGTTCTGGCCGGCGATGTCCGGGGCCGAGCCGTGGACCGGCTCGTAGAGCGCCCGCCGGGTGCCGTTCTCGACGGCACCGAGGGAGGCGGACGGCAGCATTCCCAGCGAGCCGGTCAGCATCGCGGCCACGTCCGACAGGATGTCGCCGAACAGGTTGTCGGTGACGAGCACGTCGTACTGCTTGGGGTTGCGCACGAGCTGCATGGCGCAGTTGTCGGCGAGCACGTGCTCCAGCGTCACGTCGGGAAACCGCTCGGCATGGACGCGGGTGACGACCTCCTTCCAGAGGACGCCCGTCTTCATCACGTTGTGCTTCTCGGCCGAGGAGACCTTGTTCCGGCGCTTGCGGGCGAGGTCGAAGGCGACCGCGGCGATGCGCTCGATCTCTCCCGACGTGTAGATCTGCGTGTCGACGGCGCGCTTGGTGCCGTCCTCCAGGGTCACGATCTCCTTCGGCTCGCCGAAATAGACGCCGCCCGTCAGCTCGCGGACGATGACGATGTCGAGGCCCTCGACGAGCTCGTGCTTGAGCGACGAGGCGGCGGCGAGCGCCGGGTAGCAGATCGCCGGGCGCAGGTTCGCGAACAGGCCGAGATCCTTGCGCAGGCGCAGGAGGCCGGCCTCCGGCCGCAGGGCGTAGGGCACGCTCGCCCATTTCGGGCCGCCGACCGCCCCGAACAGCACCGCGTCGGCCGCCTGGGCGCGGGCGAGCGCCGCGTCGGTCAGCGGCACCCCGTGCGCGTCGAGGGCCGCACCGCCGACGAGGTCGGTCTCGGTCTCGAAGGCGGCGATGCCCCGGCCCGAGAGCCAGCCCAGCACCTTCTCCACCTCGCGCGCCACTTCGGGGCCGATGCCGTCGCCGGGGAGGAGCAGGATCTTGTGCGTGGCCATGGGGGGTGTCCGGTTCGGGCGGAAAGGGGGCGGGCGAATGGCGAATGGCGAATGGCGAATGGCGAATGGCGAATGGTCCCGGCCATCACTCCGGGCGTCAAGGGCGGCGCGGCGGGAGCCTCATCGTCCCCATTCGCCATTCGCCACTCACCCTTCGCCCCGTCAGGTCTTGCGGGCGACGGTGAAGCGGGCGGCCTCGCGCAGGGTCGCGGCGGCCTCGCCCCAGGGCGCGAGCGCGGCCTCGCACTCGGCGACGAGCCGCTCGCACTCGGCCCGCGCGCCGTCGAGGCCGAGGCGGTCGACCAGGGTCGCCTTGCCGGCGGCCGCGTCCTTGCCGGTGCGCTTGCCCATCGCCTCGGCGGAGGCCTCGCGGTCGAGGATGTCGTCGGCGACCTGGAAGGCCTGGCCGAGCGCCCGGCCGTAGCGCAGGAGGGCGGTCCGCTGCTCGGGGGTCGCCCCGCCCACGAGGGCGCCGGCATCGACGGAGACCGCGAGCAGCGCGCCGGTCTTCATGGCCTGGAGCTGGAGGGTCGCGTCGACGTCGAGTTCGGCCGGGCCGAAGCGGCCCTCGGCCCCGAGGTCGAGGAGCTGGCCGCCGACCATGCCGCCGAGGCCGGAGGCCCGGGCGAGCCCCAGCACCAGCTCGGCCCGGATGCCGGGATCCGGCTGCCAGGCCGGGTCCGCCAGCAGCTCGAAGGCGAGCGTCAGCAGCGCGTCGCCGACCAGGATCGCGGTGGCCTCGTCGTAGGCCTTGTGGACGGTCGGCTTGCCGCGGCGCAGGTCGTCGTCGTCCATGGCCGGGAGGTCGTCGTGGACCAGGGAGTAGCAGTGGACGAGTTCGATGCCGCTGCCGGCCGCGAGCGCGCCCGGATAGGCCCCGCCGAGCATGCGCGCGGTCTCGATGGCCAGGAAGGGCCGCAGGCGCTTGCCGCCGCCCAGCACCGCGTGGCGCATGGCCGCCATCAAGCGCGGCGGGCGCGTGATCTCGCCGGGCCCCGCGGTGTCGCCCAGGCGCTCGTCGAGGAAGGCCTCGACCGCGTCCGCCACCGCCCCGAGCCGGGCGGGGAAATCGGAGCCCTGCGGATAGCCGCTGCCGGCCGTTCCGTGCGAAGGACTTGTGACACCGGCCCCGGCGGAGCCCCGGGTCCCGGCCGGGCCGGCCTGCAGTGACGTCATGGTGGAAGCCTCGGTCGAAGTGCCAGGGGAGGAAGGCATTCAGGAGCCGCGCGTCGGGACGATGGGGACCGTGGCCGGCACCCCCGCGGCGGCGCGGCGGCCGCGGCTGCTCCGCACGCTGCGCCTCCTCGCCCTCCTGCCCGTCATGGCGGTCGTCCTGATCCTGTGCCTCGCGCTCGTCTATCGCGCGGTGGACCCGCCCTCAACCCTGATGCTCAGCCGTTGGTTGACGGGCCACCCGGTCGAGCGGGACGCCGTTTCCCTCTCGGCCGTGTCGCCCCTGATCGTCGAGGCGGTGGTGGCCTCCGAGGACCAGCGCTTCTGCCTGCACCGCGGCGTCGATTGGGGCGCGCTCGGCGAGGTGGTGAGCGACGAGGACGGGCCGCGCCGCGGCGCCTCGACGGTGACCATGCAGACGGTGAAGAACGTCTTCCTGTGGCCCAGCCGCTCCTACCTGCGCAAGGCCCTGGAGATCCCCCTCGCGCTCCTCGCCGACTTCGTCTGGGGCAAGCGGCGCACGATGGAGATCTATCTCAACGTGGCGGAATGGGGCGAGGGGATCTACGGGGTCGAGGCCGCCGCCCGCCACTGGTTCCACCGCAGCGCCCGCGACCTCACCCGCAGCGAGGCGGCGCTCCTCGTCGCGGCGCTGCCCAACCCCATCGCCCGCAACCCCGCCCGTCCCTCCCGCGGCCTGGGCGCGCTCGCCGGACGCCTGCAGGCCCGGATGGCGCGTACCGCCCACCTCTCCGCCTGCCTGCGGTCCTGACGCTAGGACCGGGGATGAGCGGTGGAACGCGGGTGGCGTCGGGCCGATTCCCCGCGTAGAGAGCGCACCTGTCCGCCCAGGAGGCAGCATGTTCACACTCGAAATCGACGGAACCCCGGTCGCCGTGATCCGGGCGACCGAGACCCAGGCCCGGGAATTGCTCGACGTGGAGGGCTTCAAGGACGACCTGCGCACGATGACGAGCGAGGGGCGCCCCCTCTGGTCGGGCGACGCCGCCAAGCTCAAGCTGCGGCCCTCCACCGAGGACGAGGTCGAGACCTTCGACGACGCCATGGAGGAGGACGAGGAGTTCGAGGACGAGCCGGACGATTCGGGCACGAAGGCCGGCGACACCGCGGACGACGAGGAGGAGGCGGACGACGTCGATATCCTGTTCCTCGTCGACATCGACGACGAGGCGGAGCACTGAGGGCGGGAGCGGGCGCGGTGCTGTGGCGTCCGTGCCCGCACCGGTCCCGGACCGTTCCGGGCGGCGGGGCGATCCGAGAGCGCTGCCCGGTCGCGTTGCGATCGGTCAGCGCTCTCGGTTCTTGATTGTGCCGCATCTTCTTCGACGAACCGGCGTCCACTTCGCCGAAAAATGCTCTCGCCGCCCGTTCCTGTCTCCGGCACCGGCGCGGCCGCTGCCAGCCTTCTCCGACTCGCCGCAGCGGCGCGGTGGGACCAGATCATCGCGGGCCGGCCAGCGGGACGCGCGAGCAGGCTTCGATCACGTCGAATCGTGAAGCCTGCCCTCGGCCTTTGTCATTGCCGCATGCCCTCCGCTGAACCGGGGTGCACTTCAGCGGGAAAGGCTCGAGGGAGCACCGGATCCGCGTCCGCGGCGGGCTCGAGCCGCACCCCTATGCCACCGCGATGACGGTCCCCTGCGCCAGCGCGCACAGCGTCTCCACACCGTTCAGCAGCGCGAACACCTCGCATTGGCAGACCGCCTGCCGCTTGCCCGCGCTCCTCGCCTCCGCGCGGGCGACCAGCTCCGCACCGACCGCCGGCTTCAGGTAGTTGATCTTGAACTCCGAGGTCAGCGCGTTGCCGCCGAGCGCGAGCCCGCCCGCGAAGGTGATGGCGTTGTCGGCCAGATAGCTGATCGCCCCGCCATGCACGAAGCCGTGCTGCTGCGTCAGGTGGTCGGCGACCGCGAGACCGATCTCGGCCCAGCCCGGATCCACGCTCACCAGCCTCGCGCCGATGAAGCGACTGAAGGGCTGGCTCTCGAAGACGCGGCGGGCGAAGTCGTGCAGGTCATCCGTGAGCTCAGCCATGACGCGCCTCGTCGGCAACGGCCGTCGAGCGATCCGCCGCCAGCGTTGGCGGCCCTGATCCGCACCGGGACAGGGCCTGGTCGACGCTGTGCTGGAAAATGGCCCATAGACCTTCCTCGAGGCCGAGGATGTGAGCGGTGTTGCCACAGACCCAGCCGTGGAACGGGCAGACGAAGGCCTTCAGCGTCCTCTCCGACGCCTCGCCCGTGACGAGTTTGGCGCCCCTGTGCCTGCAGGTGTTAAGGAAGGCGCGCAGGACACCGTCCTGTCCGCGGACGACCACGAAAGGGAGACGGTCCCAATCGCTCACGAGGGTGGATCCGGGCCGACGCACGTGGGAAGCATGCCCGGCCACGAGCGGAGAGGCCCGAAAGAGAGTGTCGAGTTCCCTCTGAAAGATCGCGTCGTCCGTATAGTTGCGAGCCGGCACCTCGGCGATACGTCCGAGCATCTCGGCATCCCTGCCCCGCTCACGGAGGTCCAGGAGGATCCGAAGGGTCTCGACTTGCACCTCGTGCTTCATGCCCGCCCCTCCCGCGCGGCCCGAGCGACTGCGGCGCCTCGCGGCAGTCCCGCCGAACCCTGGGTCAAGTGCCCCTAGGTTATGAGGAGGAAGGCCGGCCCGCAACAAGGAATGAATCGGAGTTCAATCTTTTCATGACGTACCGCCGCACCGCCAAGATGCAGACCCGGATCGAGGCGAAGCGCGAAGCGGTCATCGAGGCCGCCCGCCGGCTGGTCGGCGAGGCGGGGTACGCGGAGGCAGGCATGCCGGCCGTGGCCGCGTTGGCGGGCGTCTCCATCGGCGCGCTGTACCGGCATTTTCCCTCGAAGGCTGCCCTGTTCGGCGAGGTGTTCCGGCGCGTGTCGGAGCGGGAGATCGCGGTCTTCGCGACGGCGGCAGCGATCCCGGGCGACGCCCGCACGCGCTTGTCCCGCGCGATCGAGGCCTTCGCCCAACGCGCGCTGCGGAATCGGCGTCTCGCCCAAGCCCTGCTGGTGGACTCGATCGGCCCCGAGATCGACGCGGATCGCCGCCGCCTCCGGGAGCCTTACCGGGCGATCATCGAGGCGATTGTGCGCGCGGGGACCGAGGCGGGGGAGATCGGCCCGCAGGACCCCTCGGTCACCGCGACGGCGATCGTCGGTGCCATCGTCGAGACCATGCTGGGACCTCTCGGGCGTTCGTCGGAGGCGCCGCGCGACGCTGACCTGGTTCGCAGCCTGGTACGGGTCTGCGTCCACGCTCTCGGCCCGGAGCCGCGGCCCGCGCAGCGGGAGAACGCGCCGCGGCAGGCCTGATCCCGCCCTCGGGCGTGTCCCCTCGCCGGCGCGCCCCATCAACCCCCGAGCTTGCGCCGGCGCTGGCCGAGCGTGCGCAGTCGCAGGGCGTTGAGCTTGATGAAGCCCGCCGCGTCGCGGTGGTCGTAGGCGACCGCGCCCTCCTCGAATGTGACGAGGTCCTGGTCGTAGAGCGAGTGCGGGCTCTCGCGGCCGATCACGTGCACGCCGCCCTTGTAGAGCTTCAGCCGCACCGTGCCGGTCACCATCTCCTGGCTCTTGTCGATCAGCGCCTGCAGCATCTCGCGCTCGGGCGAGAACCAGAAGCCGTTGTAGATCAGCTCCGCGTAGCGGGGCATCAGCTCGTCCTTGAGATGCGCCGCGCCGCGGTCGAGGGTGATCGACTCGATCGCCCGGTGGGCCGGCAGCAGGATCGTGCCGCCCGGGGTCTCGTACATGCCCCGGCTCTTCATGCCGACGAAGCGGTTCTCCACGAGGTCGAGGCGCCCGATGCCGTTCGCGCGGCCGAGGTCGTTCAGCCTGGCGAGCAGCGTCGCGGGCGAGAGCCGCTCGCCGTCGATCGAGACCGCGTCGCCACGCTCGAAGCCGATCGTGATCACGGTCGGCGTGTCGGGCGCCTCCTCGGGCGAGAGGGTGCGGGAATAGACGTAGTCCGGCACGTCGAGGGCCGGATCCTCCAGCACCTTGCCCTCCGAGGAGGCGTGCAGGAGGTTCGCGTCGACCGAGAACGGCGCCTCGCCGCGCTTGTCCTTGGCGATCGGGATCTGGTGCTGCTCGGCGAAGGCGATCAGCGCCTCGCGGGAGCGGAAGTCCCACTCGCGCCAGGGGGCGATCACCGTCACGTCGGGCTTCAGCGCGTAGTAGGCGAGTTCGAACCGGACTTGGTCGTTGCCCTTGCCGGTGGCGCCGTGGGCGACCGCATCGGCCCCGACCCGCTCGGCGATCTCGATCTGCTTCCTGGCGATCAGCGGCCGCGCGATCGAGGTGCCCAGCAGGTAGACGCCCTCGTATTGGGCGTTGGCCCGGAACATCGGAAACACGTAGTCCCGCACGAATTCCTCGCGCAGATCCTCGA
Organism: Methylobacterium sp. JK268; assembly: GCF_054052225.1. Taxonomy (NCBI): domain Bacteria; kingdom Pseudomonadati; phylum Pseudomonadota; class Alphaproteobacteria; order Hyphomicrobiales; family Methylobacteriaceae; genus Methylobacterium; species Methylobacterium sp. JK268. The sequence goes on from NZ_JBSVZN010000007.1 coordinate 91,489, forward strand.
TGAAGATGTTCTCGGGCTTGATGCCGAGCAGCTCCGCCTTGGCCCGGGCCGGCGCCAGCTCCTCGCCCTGGCCCAGATCCGCCGTGAAGGTCACCACCTCGCAGCCATAGGTGGTCTGCAGCCACTTGAGGATGATCGAGGTGTCGAGTCCGCCCGAATAGGCGAGCACGACCTTCTGCACGCGCTTCTTGGAGGGGTCGGACATGGAACGGGCCTCGGCTGCCGATGGGAGAGAGGCGGGCCTTATCAGCCGATCCCGCAGGCGTGCAACCGGGACGGCCTTGTCCGCGCTTTTCCCGCGTGGCGAAGCGACGCCCCGGTGCTGCGCTTGTGGCTGGACGGGGGTGGAGCGAAGCTGACCCCATCCCCCCGACAGGAGGCCCGAATGGCGCGCCGGCCCACCCTCGAATTCTGGTTCGAGTTCGCGTCGACCTACTCCTACCTGGCGGCGATGCGCGTCGAGGCGCTGGCGGAGGCGGCGGGCGTGTCCCTGCGCTGGCGGCCCTTCCTGCTCGGCCCGATCTTCCAGGGCCAGGGCTGGGCCTCCTCGCCCTTCAACCTCTACCCGGCGAAGGGGCGCCAGATGTGGCGCGACCTCGCCCGGGAGGCGGCGCGGCTCGGCCTGCCGCCGGTGCGGCGGCCCGCGGATTTCCCGCAGAACAGCCTCGCGGCGGCGCGCGTCGCCACGTACGGCGCCGAGGAGCCGTGGATCGGCGCCTTCACGCGGGCGGTCTTCACGACGGAATTCGCCAAGGGGCAGTCCATCGCCGAGCCCGGCACCATCTCGGCGCTGCTCAACGGCCTGGGCCTCGACGGGCCGGCGATCCTGCGCGCGGCCACCGCCGAACCAACGAAGAGCCGGCTGCGGGTCATGGGCGAGGAGGCGAAGTCGCGGGGGATCTTCGGCGCCCCGACCTTCCTCACCGAGGACGGCGAGCTGTTCTGGGGCAACGACCGCCTGGAGCAGGCGATCGCCTGGGCGGTCGGGGACCGACCGCCCGGCTTCACGTGAGCGGGGGGAGCCCGCCGATCAGTACTTCGTGACGAGCGGGCCGGGCGGCGGCGCCACGGGCTTGGCCGCATCCGCCACGTAGAGCGGCAGGATGATGCGGAACCAGCCGCGGGTCTCCTCATTCTTCTGCCGCTGCCCGAAGACGTTCTGCGTCTCGCGGGCCACCACGTCGCGGGTCACGTAGGCCTGGACCACGAAGCGGTCGAAGTTGTAGCCGACGAGGCCGCCCACCGCGACCTGCCCGACCCGCTGATAGTTGCGGTAGAGGGGATCGGTCCGGCGCACCGGCAGGTCGGTCGAGGCGTAGGCCACCGGCCCGATCTCGAACTTGCCGAACTTCTTCGTCGCCGTGAGGTCGAGGTTCAGGCTGTCGGACTGGGCCTGCGGGCCGAGGGCTGTGCCCACCGCGCCGCCGAAGCGGGCGTGGGGGTCGAGGGTGAGGCCGTAGGTGAGGGCGGCCGTGATGTTGTAGCTGCCGTCACCGACGAAGCTCGCCGTCCAGGTCTGGCGCAGGGTCGTGGAGGCGATCTGCGGGATCAGCGGCGTGCCGGCCGGGCCGATGCCGAGCGAGCCGCGGTCGCCGACATTGATGTAGGCGCCGAGCAGGTAGGACACGCCGAAGCCCCGGCCCAGGTCCCAGGCGAAGACGCTGCCGATGATCGGGTTGTAGAAGACGCTGAGGTCGTTGTTCGGGATCGGGGCCGGGTTGTTCGGGTTCACGAACACCGACGGCACCGCGATCAGCGGCTCGATCTTGGCGCCCAGGATCGTCCAGGGGGTCGACCAGACCAGGATCGGGATGTTGACGCCGATCCCGGGCGCGTTCGCCCGGTCGGCCCGGCCGTAGTCGAAGGTGTTGATCGCGTAGACGCCCTCGGGCAGCGGGTAGCCGCCCGCGAGGCCGACCTGCTCACCGGGCTGCGTCACCGAGGCGGCCTGCGCCGCCGTCACACTCCCCGTCACCGCTGCCGCGAGACCCGCCGCAACAATCCACTTCATCGACATCGCGCTTCCTCGTTGTTAGTCTTATATCAACGTTTCGATCGAGGTCCCCGGTCCGACGCAACGTCACCATCGATAAGGCGCGCCGAACAACCTTGGCTGATCGTTGCGCGGAAGCCGGCACTTCGGCAACCGTCTAGAACCCCCAGTGCCGTGAATAACCGGCAATGTTGCTAATTGACGACACCCGGGCCCCCCGCGGGCCGGTCGCCTTGTTTCGGCCAAGCTGCGGCAGCACGCGGTGTTTTCCGTTCCGCACCGGTGGCCCGCATGCTCCCTTCCCGCCGCTCGCTCCTCATCTCCCTCGCGGCCGCCGCCGCGGCCGCCCGCGCGCTCGCCGGCTCCGCCGCCGGGGCCCAGGAGGGACAGTGGTATCCCCTGACCGGGGATGACGGCCGGCCGGTGGCGAACCGGCGCCTGCCCGGAGAACTCGTCTCCGAGATCGCGGACCTGCCCGGCCTCGTGCTGGCCGGGAGCGCCGAGCCCGCCGCGACGCTCTTCGAATTCTTCGATTTCAACTGCCCCTGGTGCCGGGCGGCGGCCCAGGATCTCACGGCGCTGATGGCGGAGGCCCCGGGCCTGCGGCTCGGCCTCGTCCAGAACCCGATCCTGTCGCCGCGTTCCGCCCAGGCGGCCAAGGTCGCCCTCGCGCTGCAGCGGCGGGCGGGATCGGCGGCGGCCCTGGCGCTCACCACCGCGCTCTTCGCGGGACGCGGCCCCATCGACGGGCCGTCGGCGCTCGCCGCCGCGCAGGCTCTCGGCCACGACCGCGCGAGCCTGGAGACGGAGGCCGATTCCGACCTCGTGCGGCGGGCCCTCACCGGGCAGATGCGCCTCGCAGCCAATCTCGGCCTTTCGGCCACTCCCTCCTACGTGGTGGGGACGACGGCGCTGCTCGGTTATCCGGGCCGGCGGGCCCTCGCCGCGGTGATCGCGGCCGTGGATGCCTGCGACGCCGTCGTCTGCACCGCCGAGAACCGCGGCTGAGCGGCACCGCAGCGGCGGGATCGAGGCCGGCGCGGCGCTGGACCTGCAGCACGATCCGGGTTCAAGACGACCTTGCGCACGAGCGCCGTGACGGAGATGTCGGGAACGATCATCGAGCAGGGGTGCCGCATGCGTTACGCCGATGAGATGGCGGCCCGGTTGCCGCCCGGACTGAGCTTGCCGGACGAGTTCAGGGCGCTGTTCGATTGGATCGACACCAACGCGTTCTTCATGGCGAGCGGAGCCTATCCCGGAGACCGGCTCGGCTTGCTGGGGACGGAGGATGACGTCCAGACGGGTCGCGTTACGGCGATCCTGTTTCGCATCGCCACGCCTGACCAGGCCCGCGACTTCGGCCGGGGGTGGTTCAGGGATGCGGTTCCGGCCATCGAGGGGCGGCTCGTGCCCTTTGCGCGAACCGGTGGCGACGGCTCGCACGTCGCCTTCTGGCGCGACGACACCGGCCACCGGCAGATCGTCCATCTCGGCTCGGAGGGGCTCGTCTGCCTGCTCGGTCGGACGCCGCTCGACTTCCTCCGGCTGTTGGCCATCGGGTACGAGGAGATCAGCGGGGACTGCCTGGATCGGCCGAACGAGCCGCCCGAGGAGGCCGGGCGCAACGCGGCCTACGCGGCTTGGCTGACCGGACGCTACGGCGTCACGGTGCCGGCCAGGGCGACGGACATTCTCGGCGAGATTCCTGATGCCGCAGCCGAAACCTCGAACGATCCGTTCTGGCGTTGGGTCCATCAGAACCAGACCCTCGCGTAGACGAGCGAGCTGCCATGCCCGCCCGAAGCGCGGCGTGCCCGTCCCCGCCGCGGGCAAGGCCGCCCGCCGCGGCGACCTCCCGGCCGCGGCGCCCCAAGCGTGTCGCCGCCGTGGATGCCGGCGACGCCGTTGTGTGCAACGCGCGATTTCCGGGCCGACGCGGTCGCCTCCGAGCTGCGTCAACCCGCTGAACGGCCTCGGGGAAGCCGCTCCGCCGGCGCCCCAGGCGTCGCCTTGCGCCCCCCGTGAACCCATGCTAGGCCCGCGCCGCGCCGGGGAGGGGGGTCGTTCCGGTCCGGCGCCTTCCCATCATCGGCGGGCCGCGCCGCCTCGACGCCGCGCCGGCGACCGGCGGCAGCGGGACCCGGCCGGCCAGGTAGAGAGAGAGCGCTGGTGGCTCAGAACGGATCGGAATCGGGCTCCACCCTGGGCGGCGTCGCGGGGCGCTACGCCTCGGCCCTGTTCGAACTGGCGCGCGACGAGCGCGCCGTGGACGCGGTCGCCGAGGGGCTCGACCGGTTCGAGGCGCTCACCAAGGAGAGCGCCGACCTGCAGCGCCTCGTGCGCAGCCCCGTCTTCACCACCGAGGAGCAGGTGAAGGCCATCGACGCGGTGCTCGCCCGCGCCGGGATCGCGGGCCTGGCCGCGAACTTCATCCGGCTCTCGGCCACCAACCGGCGGCTGTTCCTGCTGCCCGACATGATCCGCGCCTACAGGGCGCTGGTGCGCGAAGCCAAGGGCATCGTGCGCGCCGAGGTGCGCCTCGCCGAGACGCCCTCCGACGCCGTGCTGGAGGAGATCAAGGCCTCGCTGCGGGACGTCGCCCGCGCGGAGGTCGATCTCGACCTGCGCATCGACCCGAGCCTGATCGGCGGCATCGTGGTCAAGCTCGGCAGCCGCATGGTCGATGCCTCGCTGCGCACCAAGCTCAACAGCATCCGCCTCGCGATGCGGGCCGCGCGCTGAGGGCGCAGCCGCCCCCGCCCGACCCGCTCCTGACACAACACTCGAACCAGAGAAGGTCCGCAGATGGACATCCGAGCCGCTGAGATCTCCGCCATCCTGAAGGAGCAGATCAAGAACTTCGGCCAGGAGGCCGAGGTCACCGAGGTCGGCCAGGTCCTGTCGGTGGGCGACGGCATCGCCCGCGTCTACGGCCTCGACAACGTCCAGGCCGGCGAGATGGTCGAGTTCGAGTCGGGCGTGCGCGGCATGGCGCTCAACCTCGAGCAGGACAACGTCGGCATCGTGATCTTCGGCGCCGACCGCGAGATCAAGGAAGGCCAGACCGTCAAGCGCACCGGCGCCATCGTGGACGTGCCGGTCGGCAAGGGCCTGCTCGGCCGCGTCGTCGACGCGCTCGGCAACCCGATCGACGGCAAGGGCCCGATCGTGTCCTCCGGGCGCCGCCGCGTCGACGTGAAGGCCCCGGGCATCATCCCGCGCAAGTCCGTGCACGAGCCGATGGCCACCGGCCTGAAGTCGGTGGACGCGCTGATCCCGATCGGCCGCGGCCAGCGCGAGCTGATCATCGGCGACCGCCAGACCGGCAAGACCGCCATCGCGCTCGACACCATCCTGAACCAGAAGCCGGCCCATACCGGCACCGACGAGACCGCCAAGCTCTACTGCGTCTACGTCGCGGTGGGCCAGAAGCGCTCGACGGTGGCCCAGTTCGTCAAGGTGCTGGAGGATAACGGCGCCCTCGACTACTCGATCGTCATCGCGGCCACCGCCTCCGACCCGGCCCCGATGCAGTTCCTGGCGCCCTTCTCGGGCTGCGCCATGGGCGAGTTCTTCCGCGACAACGGCATGCACGCCGTGATCATCTACGACGACCTGTCCAAGCAGGCCGTCGCCTACCGCCAGATGTCGCTGCTGCTGCGCCGGCCGCCGGGCCGCGAGGCCTATCCGGGCGATGTGTTCTACCTGCACTCCCGGCTGCTGGAGCGCGCCGCCAAGATGGGCCAGGACGCCGGCCTCGGCTCGCTCACCGCGCTGCCCGTCATCGAGACCCAGGCCAACGACGTCTCGGCCTACATCCCGACCAACGTGATCTCGATCACCGACGGCCAGATCTTCCTGGAGACCGACCTGTTCTACCAGGGCGTGCGCCCGGCGGTGAACGTCGGCCTGTCGGTGTCGCGGGTGGGCTCCTCGGCCCAGACCAAGGCGATGAAAAAGGTCGCCGGCAAGATCAAGGGTGAGCTGGCGCAGTACCGCGAGATGGCGGCCTTCGCGCAGTTCGGCTCGGATCTCGACGCCTCGACCCAGCGCCTGCTCAACCGCGGCGCGCGCCTGACCGAGCTCCTGAAGCAGCCGCAATTCTCGCCGCTGAAGATGGAGGAGCAGGTCGCGGTGATCTACGCGGGCGTGAACGGCTACCTCGACGCGATCCCGGTCAACCGGGTGCGGGCCTTCGAGGACGGGCTGCTCTCGGCCCTGCGCGGCCAGCACGCCGACCTCCTGGAGGCGATCCGCACGTCCAAGGACCTCAGCGACGACTCGGCGGCCAAGCTGAAGGGCGTGGTCGAGTCCTTCGCCAAGTCGTTCTCGTAATCAGCCCGGCACGAGCCCCGAGGGACACCCGATGCCGAGTCTGAAGGACCTGCGCAACCGCATCGCCTCGGTGAAGGCGACCCAGAAGATCACCAAGGCGATGCAGATGGTGGCGGCGGCCAAGCTCCGCCGCGCGCAGAGCGCGGCGGAGAACGCCCGGCCCTACGCCGAGCGCATGGCCGCCGTCCTCGGCAACCTCGCCACCAACCTGACGCCCGGGGCGGAGACGCCCCGGCTCCTGTCGGGCACGGGCGCCGACCGGGTGCACCTGCTCCTCGTCTGCACGGCCGAGCGCGGGCTGTGCGGCGCCTTCAACTCCTCGATCTCGCGCCTCGCGCGCGACCACGCCCGCCGCCTGATGGCGGAGGGCAAGACCGTCAAGATCATCTGCGTCGGCAAGAAGGGCTACGACATCCTGCGCCGGGAGTTCCGCGAGCAGATCGTCGAACTCATCGAGCTGCGCGGCGTGCGCCAGCTCGGCTTCAAGAACGCGGAGGCGATCGCCCAGAACCTGCTCACCCGCTTCGACGCGGGCGAGTTCGACATCGCCACCCTGTTCTACTCGCGCTTCCGGTCGGTGATCGCCCAGATCCCGACCGCGCAGCAGATCATCCCGGCCGAGATCTCCCCGGCCGCGGAGGCGGTGCAGACCGACGCCGCCTACGAGTACGAGCCGGACGAGGGCGAGATCCTGGCGGCGCTGCTCCCCAAGAACCTCACCGTGCAGATCCTCCGGGCGCTCCTGGAGAACGCCGCCTCCGAGCAGGGCGCGCGCATGAGCGCCATGGACAACGCGACCCGCAACGCCGGCGAGATGATCAAGAAGCAGACGCTGGTCTACAACCGGACCCGTCAGGCCCAGATCACCAAGGAGCTGATCGAGATCATCTCCGGCGCCGAAGCGCTCTGACCGCTCATTCCAGGGAATTCATCAGATGGCGAACACTGCGACCCCCGGCGCCGGCTCGAACAAGGTCGGCCACATCACCCAGGTCATCGGCGCGGTCGTCGACGTGCAGTTCGACGGTCACCTGCCGGAGATCCTCAACGCCCTCGAGACCAAGAACCAGGGCAACCGCCTCGTCCTCGAAGTGGCCATGCAGCTCGGCGAGAACACCGTGCGCTGCATCGCCATGGACACCTCCGAGGGCCTCGTGCGCGGCCAGGAGGTCACGGACACGGGCGCCCCGATCCGGGTGCCGGTCGGCGCCAACACGCTCGGCCGCATCATGAACGTCATCGGCGAGCCGATCGACGAACTCGGCGAGATCAAGGCCGACAGCTTCCGGGCCATCCACCAGCCGGCCCCGACCTACGCCGAGCAGTCGACCGAGGCGCAGATCCTCGTCACCGGCATCAAGGTCGTCGACCTCCTCGCGCCCTACGCCAAGGGCGGCAAGATCGGCCTGTTCGGCGGCGCCGGCGTCGGCAAGACCGTGCTGATCATGGAGCTGATCAACAACATCGCGAAGGCCCACTCGGGCTACTCGGTCTTCGCCGGCGTGGGTGAGCGGACCCGCGAGGGCAACGACCTCTACCACGAGATGATCGAGTCCAAGGTCAACATGGACCCGAAGGAGCACGGCGGCAACGTCGAGGGCTCCAAGTGCGCCCTGGTCTACGGCCAGATGAACGAGCCCCCGGGCGCCCGCGCCCGCGTGGCGCTGACCGGCCTCACCGTCGCCGAGCATTTCCGCGACGAGGGCCAGGACGTGCTGTTCTTCGTCGACAACATCTTCCGCTTCACGCAGGCGGGCTCCGAGGTGTCGGCGCTGCTCGGCCGTATCCCCTCGGCGGTGGGCTACCAGCCGACGCTCGCCACCGACATGGGCGCCCTGCAGGAGCGCATCACCACCACCACCAAGGGCTCGATCACCTCGGTGCAGGCGATCTACGTGCCGGCCGACGACCTGACCGACCCGGCGCCCGCCACCTCCTTCGCCCACCTCGACGCCACGACCGTGCTGTCGCGCTCGATCGCCGAGAAGGGCATCTACCCGGCGGTGGACCCGCTCGATTCGACCTCGCGCATGCTCTCGCCGATCATCCTGGGCGAGGAGCACTACACCATCGCCCGCCGAGTCCAGCAGGTGCTGCAGCGCTACAAGGCGCTCCAGGACATCATCGCAATCCTGGGCATGGACGAGCTGTCCGAGGAGGACAAGCTGACGGTGGCCCGCGCCCGCAAGATCGAGCGCTTCCTCAGCCAGCCCTTCCACGTGGCCGAGGTCTTCACCGGCTCGCCCGGCAAGCTCGTGGCCCTCGAGGACACGATCAAGGGCTTCAAGGGCCTGGTCGAGGGCCAGTACGACCACCTGCCGGAGGCGGCCTTCTACATGGTCGGCACGATCGAGGAGGCGATGGAGAAGGCCCAGCGCCTCGCCGCGGCCTGATCGCCGGGACCCGTGCTTCGTCGGGGATCGGGCTCGCGCCCGGTCCCCGTTCCGCGACTGGTACGATGTCCGGACGGAATCGTCCGGACATCGTATCGCCAGCCCGCGCGGCGCTTGAGCGCGGCCGATTTCCGCATTGCGAAGCAATCGATCGGAAATCGTATGACATCAGCGCGCCCGCAACCGGAACCGACCTGATCCCATGGCCACTTTCCAGTTCGACCTCGTCGGCCCCGAGCGGGTCCTCTACTCGGGCCCGGTCGACGCCGTGCAGCTTCCCGGCTCCGAGGGCGAGATGACCGTGCTGCCGGGCCACGCGCCCGTGCTCACCACCCTCAAGACCGGCGTCCTCGTGATCACCGAGAGCCCCCAGCATGGCAAGCGCGTGCTGGTGCGCGGCGGCTTCGCGGAGATCAACGCGACCGGGCTCACCGTCATCGCCGAGCGGGCGACGCCCGTCGAGGAGCTGACGCCCGCCAGCATCGACGCCGAGATCGCCGCGGTCGAGACGCAGCGCGACGCCACGGGCGACTACGACCGCCGCCGCGACCTCGACATGGCCATCGCGCAGCTGCGCGAGTCGAAGGAAGCCCTCAAGTTCTGATCCGGGCGCCCGCCGCCGTCCTCCGCCACGACCGGCGAAGGGGCGAGCGGGCGCTCTCAGGCCGCCAGCTGCGCCACGCGCGCGGCGGCGAGGAAATCCGCCTTGCGGATGGCGCGGCGCGCCGCCGCCTCTTCGTCGCGACCCCAGACGCTCTCCTGGAACATCTCGTCGACATGCGCCGCCGCCCAGGCCTCCTCGGCCGTGAGGCGCCCGCGCAGGACCGCGAGCGCGAGCAGCACCGAGCCGGTGAGCGTCGTCATCACGTGCAGGCCGGTGAGCGCCAGCGGGCTCTCCACCGTGTCGACGGCGCGGCGCACGGCCTGGAGCGAGGCCTCCGGCTGCGCCACGTGCATCACCCCCTCGCTCAGCACGAAGCGGGCACCGAGATCCGCGCGCGCCCAGGCGAGCACCGGGTCCCAGGCCGCCGCCTGGCTCTCCACCAGCCGCGCCGGATCCCCCGCCCGGTAGACCAGCAGATCGGAGCCGGCGTAGCGGGCGATGTCCTCCGCCACGGCGGCGCGGTTCGGCGCGACCCCGTCGAGGGCCGTGTTGACGAGGCGCGTGAGCGGCATGCGGGCCGGGTCGATGACGGCCTCCTGCGCCTCCCACTCGGCGGCGACCGCCTGCGCCAGCGCCTCCTGCGGCACCGCCACGACGCGCCGGCCGGGCGTGCGGGCCGGGCGCCCGTCGAGGACGAGCCGGTGCCCGTCCTCGGCCGCCGCGACGCCCGCCCGCGCGTAGAAGCGCTTGGGCAGGACGGGCTTGCCCGCGCTCCGGGCGGCCCGGAGGGGATCGGGGTTCGGCTCGGGCTGTCCCAGCCAGTCGCGGAGCGTGTCGTCGGTCATGAGGGGCAGATAGGCGCGCGGGCGCCCGATGGCGAGACGGGCGCGGCGCCGGATCAGCAGGACGGGAGCCGCACCGGGAGCGCCTCGGCCAGAGCCGCGTAGGACGGCACCACGATCTGCGCGCCGGCCGCCGTGAGCGCCTCGACGGTGTGGTAGCCCCAGGACACGCCGATCGGCCGCACCCGGGCGCCCCGCGCCATCACCATGTCGTAGGTGGTGTCGCCGATCATCAGCGTGTCGGCGGGCGAGGCGCCGGTCTCGGCCATGGCCTGTTCGAGCATCGCCGGATGCGGCTTCGAGGGCGCGTCGTCGGCGGTCTGCACGGTGGAGAACCAGTCCTCCCAGCCATAGGCCCGGAGCAGGTGCTCGACCCCGCGGCGCGACTTGCCGGTGGCGATGCCGAGGAGGACGTCGGGGGCGCGGTTGAGCCGCGCCAGGAGGTCGGCGGCGCCGGGGAACAGCGGCTCGCGCAGGGCCGCCTCGGCGCGCAGGCGGTGGAACGCCTCCTTGTAGTGGGTGGCCAGCGCAGTCACCGGCCCGTCCGCGCCGACGAGGGCCGTGAAGGCCTGCGGCAGGGACAGGCCCACCACCGAGAGGGACCGCTCGCGGCTCGGTGCGGGCAGCCCCACCGCCGCGAAGGCGGCACGCTGCGCCGCCACGATCAGGTGCTGGCTGTCCACCAGGGTGCCGTCGACGTCGAAGACGATGAGGATCACGTGCCCCTCGCTTGGCACCGGACTCGGCACCGGACTCCCGCCCTCAGGGCCGCGGACGCCCCTCCGGGGGACGCTCTGCGGGACGGGCGGGGCTCGCGGGCTGGATCCGCTCATAGCCCAGGCGGCAGCGGATCAGGAAGCGCCGCCGCGCGCCGCCGCGCAGGGAGCGCCGCAGGGCCGCGCGGTTGCAGGCCGCGTAGGAGATCCGGCGCCTGACCCGCCCCGCCGCCGGGCGCCCCTCGCTCCGCGGCGCCGCCGCCGGCGCCTGGGTGGTCTCCACATTCGGGGCGGGGGCGGCCGGCCGCGGCTCCGCCGCCGGCGATTCGCGTCCCGGCGCGGGGGCGGTCTGCGCCCGCGGCCCGGCGGAGGGCGGGAGGGCGGCCGCGACGAGGCCGAGGAGGACGAGCGCGGCGAGTCTCATCGGGCAGCTCTCATCGGGCAGCACTCTCGGGGCCGGGTCGCATGACGGGGAACTCTAGGCGAGGGAAAGGATGGGCCGCGCGTCGGCGCCGCGAAGAACAATAAGGCACGGCGTGGCCCTGCCAAGGGGCCCTGCCAAGGGGCCCTGCCGAGACCCGCCGCGCGATTCTCCCCGCAGCCCGCCGGCCCCGCGTCGGACGACGCCGGAGGAGGGGCGGGGGCGCGGCCCGCTCACCCTTCCGGCGCCTCCACGATCGGGTCGTAGCGGTCCGCATCGAAGCCGAGCAGGTTCCAGCTCTGCGCCATGTGGGGCGGCAGCGGGGCGGTGACGTCCACCGGCCGGTTGGTCCGCGGATGCGGGATCACGATCCGGCGGGCGAGCAGATGTAGCCGGTTCTGCAGGCCGCCCGGCAGCTCCCAGTTCTCGATGTCGAAGTATTTCGGATCGCCGACGAGCGGATGGCCGATATGGGCCGCGTGGGCCCGCAATTGGTGGGTGCGCCCCGTCACCGGCTTCAGGGAGAGCCAGGACAGCTTCTGCCCGGCCTGGTCCACGACCGCGTAGTAGGTGAGGGCGTGGCTCGCCCCCTCGTCCCCGTGCTGGGCGACGCGCATGCGGGCGTCGGCCTCGCCCACCTCCTCCTTGGCGAGGTAGGTCGAGATCCGGCCCTGGCGCACCCGGGGCACGCCCGCCGCCAGAGCCCAGTAGATCTTGCGCGCCGCCCGCGACCGGAAGGTCTTGGCGAGCGTCGCGGCGGCGAGGCGCGTCTTGGCGATGACGAGGCAGCCGGCCGTGTCCTTGTCGAGGCGGTGGACGAGGCGCGGCTTCTGGCCGTCCGGCGCGCGCAGGGCCTCCAGCAGCCCGTCCACGTGCCGCGTGGTCCCCGATCCCCCCTGGACCGCGAGCCCGAAGGGCTTGTTGAGGACCATCATGTCCTGGTCCTCGTAGAGCACCAGGGCGCGCAGGAAGGCGAGGTCGCTCTCCGCCCGGGCGGGGCTCGGCGGCGGGGCCGCGTCGAGGCGCAGCGGCGGCACGCGCACGCTGGCGCCCGGCTCGACCCGGTCGGCGGCCTTGGCCCGCTTGCCGTCGACGCGCAGCTCGCCCTTGCGGACGAGGCTCTGGATGCGCGTGAAGGGCAGTTGCGGGAACCGCGCCGACAGGAAGCGGTCGATGCGCATCCCGGCCTCGTCAGGCGTCACCTCCAGGGTCTGGACCCCGGTGGCGAGGGCGGCGGCGGTGGCCTCGCGGGTCTCCCGGCGCGTCGGCGCCGCGCTCTCCTGGCCGGGCGCACGACCCGGCATCCGCGGCTTGGCGGGCCGCGCCTCGCCGGCGCGGGCCTCTTCCGCGCGGGCCTCGCCCGGCCGCGTCCTCGCCGGCGCGGCCTTGCCGGCGGAGAACTTGGAACCGGGAGACTTGGAACCGGGAGACTTGGAACCGGGAGACTTGGAGCCGGGAGACTTGGAGCCGGAGGGCTTGCCGGCGAAGCTCTTGCCCGCCGTGCTCTTGCCCACTGTGCTCTTGCCCGCCGAACGTCCGGCCGGCGCCGCCCGGGCCGGGGCGGACTCGTCCTGGGCCCAGGGCGCGGCCTCGCTGAGGTCGCGCCCGCCAGCGGCGCGCTCGGCGGCATCGCGGGCCGTGTTGCGCGGGCCGGTGCGCGCCCGCGCGGGCGGGCGGCCGGGCGCGGGACGGGCGCGCCCGCCACGAGAGGGAGGTCTTCCGATCATGCCGGGCTCATAGAGCATTTTGCGCCGAAGCGGAAACCGGTTCGTCGGAAAATCCGGCAGAATCAAAACCCTAGAGCAGGCTCCGGGCGTTGGTCCGCGCGAGGCCCGCGCGACCCCGGCCCCTCCGCATCCGACGGCCGCGCGTCACCAGGGCGCGCGCACGAAGCCCTCGACGCGGCCCTGATGGACCGGGCGCCGGTCCCGCGCCTCGATCCCGAAGCGGCGCACGACGTCGGAGGCGAGCGCGCCGAAATCCTCCACCGCCCGGGTGCGGTCGCGGTGGCGCCGCAGGGGCCGGCGTCGGGCGAAGGCCTCGCTCACTGCGATGTCGGTGCGCACGCCGCGGACCATCTGGCCCGGGCCGAAATCCGTCCGCAGCCGCCCGAGCACGTCCCGCTCGACGTTGGAGCGCAGGTCGATCCGCATCGGCGCGATGGCGAAGCCCAGGGCGGCGGCGCCGAAATCCAGCATCAGACGGTGGTAGGCGCGGGCGAATTGCCGGACCCCATCGAGGCCGAGCGGCTCGAGGGTGGTGGGGATGACGACGCCGTCGCTCGCCATCAGGGCGCAGACCGTGAGGGCCGCCGAGGCGGGCGGCACGTCGATCAGCATCAGGTCGTAGTCGGGATGCAGGGGATCGATCGCGTCGGCGAGGCAGCGGATGCCCTGGCCGGCGAGCTGGCCGTCGAAGCTGCGGTCGGCGGGCACGAGGTCGACCTCGTCCTCCTGGCTGCGCAGCACCGCCTCGCGCAGGTCCACCCGCCGTCCGAGCAGCGGCGCGTGGACCGTGGCGCGGCCGAGCCGCGCGCCGAGCCCGAAACCGAGACCCGAGTGCCCCTGAGGATCCAGGTCGATGACCAGGACGCGGAGACCTTCCGCGGCCAAGTGGGCGGCCAGATTCACCGCCGTGGTCGATTTGCCGGTTCCACCTTTGCAGTTGGCGACCGAGAGAACACGTGCCCTCATGACGGAGCGGCCTTTCGAACGGCGCCGCAGGCCGTCTGTTGTCTGAAGTGAACCATCGTGTCCGCCATGGTGAACCTGGCTTCCCCTGACGTCAATTTGGTAGAGCAGGATGGTTCATGAAACCTTCACAGAAGCCAGCCCTTGCGTCATTTCGGTCACGCACGACAGGATCGACGGCGAGATCGACGCGGGCGAAGGCGGCGCCCCTCGGGCAGGTTCCTGCCTCGCCCCGCATGACGCAGGGTCCGTGCCATGACGGGACCGTCATCGTCGTGCCGCGGGGCGGAGTTCCCGGACGGCCGCGTCACGCTCCATCATCGTCCTGCGCCCGCCGCTGCCGCTCGGCCTCCCACCAGTCGAGGCGCTCGGCGAGCTTGCGCTCGAAGCCGCGCTCCGTGGGGGCGTAGAACCGCTGGCGGCCCAGCCGCTCGGGCCAGTAATCCTGCCCCGAGAAGGCGTCGGGCTCGTCGTGGTCGTAGCGGTAGCCCTCGCCGTAGCCGAGGCGGCGCATCAGCTTGGTGGGCGCGTTGAGGATGGTGCGCGGGGGCGGCAGGGAGCCGTGCTCCTTGGCGGCCCGCGTGGCGGCCTTGTAGGCGGCGTAGACGGCGTTCGATTTCGGCGCGGCCGCGAGGTAGACGGTCGCCTGGGCGAGCGCCAATTCGCCCTCGGGCGAGCCGAGGAAATCGAAGGCCTCCTTGGCGGCGTTCGCCACCGCGAGCGCCTGCGGGTCGGCGAGGCCGATATCCTCCACGGCGGCCCGCACCAGGCGACGGGCGATGAACAGGCGGTCCTCGCCCGCGTCGAGCATGCGGCAGAGATAGTAGAGCGCTGCGTCCGGATCCGAGCCGCGGATCGTCTTGTGCAGGGCGCTGATCAGGTTGTAGTGGCCCTCCTGCGCCTTGTCGTAGACGGGCGCGCGGCGCTGGATCAGCTCCTGCAGCGCCTCCGGGGACAGAACCTCGTCCGCCGCGGTGGAGCGCCAGACCTCCTCCGCCAGGGTGAGCGCGGCCCGCCCGTCGCCGTCCGCCATCCGCACCAGCACCGCCCGCGCCTCGGGATCGAGGGGCAGGGGCCTGGCCTCCACCTCCTCCGCGCGGGCGAGGAGCTTGGCGACCGCTGCCTCGTCGAGGGCGCGGAAGACCAGCACCCGGGCGCGCGACAGGAGCGCGGCGTTGAGTTCGAAGGAGGGATTCTCGGTGGTGGCGCCGACGAGCGTCACCGTTCCGTCCTCCGTGACCGGCAGGAAGGCGTCGAGCTGGGCGCGGTTGAAGCGGTGGATCTCGTCGACGAAGAGCAGGGTGCCGGTCCCGGCGGCCCGCCGGGCGCGGGCGGCCTCGAACACCTTGCGCAGCTCCGCCACGCCCGAGAAGATCGCCGAGATCTGCTCGAAATGCAGGGCGGTCTCGCGCGCGAGCAGCCGCGCCACCGTGGTCTTGCCGGTGCCCGGCGGTCCCCACAGGATGAGCGAGCCGAGGCTGCCGGCGCGCAGCAGGCGGGTGAGGGCGCCGCCCGGCCCGGTCAGGTGCTCCTGGCCCACCACCTCGGCGAGCGTGGTGGGGCGCAGGCGGTCGGCGAGGGGCCGGGGGGCGCCGGAGGCGAGCCCGGCGGCGGCGAAGAGGTCGGACATGCCCGCATCTGGCCCCGCCGGTGCCGCCCCGGCAAGGCCGGCGCCGGAGCGTCCGTGCGGGACCTGTGGGCAGACCGGAGGAGGGGACGCGACATGACCGAGGACCCGCCCGCCCCCTTCGCGCGGGGGCTCCTGCCCGTCGCGGACGGC
The DNA here is from genome assembly GCF_054052225.1 of Methylobacterium sp. JK268. Lineage (NCBI taxonomy): Bacteria > Pseudomonadati > Pseudomonadota > Alphaproteobacteria > Hyphomicrobiales > Methylobacteriaceae > Methylobacterium > Methylobacterium sp. JK268. Next base: position 107,266 of record NZ_JBSVZN010000007.1, read on the forward strand.
GCGCGGATCTACTGGGAGACCAGCGGCGCTCCGGACGGACATCCGGCGCTCTGGCTGCACGGCGGCCCCGGGAGCGGGCTCGGACGGGGAGGCTATCGCGGGCTCTTCGACCTGCGCCGGGACCTCGTCGTGGGCATCGACCAGCGCGGCTGCGGCCGCAGCCGGCCGCTCGCGACCGACGCCGGCGCTCTCGCGCGCAACACCACGGCGGCGCTGATCGCGGATATCGAGGCGGTGCGCGCGCATCTGGGGATCGCGCGCTGGCGGGTGGCCGGCGGGTCCTGGGGCACGACCCTCGCGCTCGCCTACGCGCAGGCCCATCCCGACCGGGTGAGCGCGCTCGCGCTCGCCGCCGTGACGACGACGAGCCGCGAGGAGGTCGATTGGATCACCGAGGGCGTCGGCCGCTTCATCCCGGAGGCCTTCGCGGCCTTCGAGGCCGCGGCCGAGCGCCGTCCGGGCGAGAGGCTGGTGGAGGCCTATGCGCGCCGCCTCGCGGCCGGCGACGCGCAGGAGCGCCTGCGCGCCGCCCGCGCCTGGACCGCCTGGGAGGCGGCGCATATCCGCATCGACCGGCCGGAGGCGCCCGTCCCGCCGTTCGATCCCGAGCGCGACACCGTCTTCGCCACCCTGGTGACCCATTACTGGGCGCGCGACGGGTTCCTGACCGGGGAGGACGCGATCCTGCGGCGGCTGCCCGCGATCGTCCACATCCCGGCGGTGCTGATCCACGGGCGCCGCGACTGGAGCGGCCCCGTCGTCACGCCCTGGCGCCTCCATCGCCTCTGGCCGGCGAGCCGCCTGGAGGTGGTGGAGACCGAGGGCCACGGCGGGCCGGAGATGAACGCCCGAATGCGCCGGGCCCTCGCCGCCCTGCCCGCGTGAGGGATAGGCTGCCGGGAGCGGGCAGGGGGCTTCCCAGGGGAGTCTCCCCGGGCGAGAGTGCGGCCGCGACGGCCTTCCGGCCCGGCGAGGTCCCCCGTGTGCAATCTCTACAGCCTCACCCGCACGCAGGATGAGATCCGGCGGCTCTTCCGGGTGGAGGCGGACGAGACCGGCAACCTCCCGGCGCTGCCCGCGATCTTCCCCGACCAGCTCGCCCCCGTCATCCGCGCCGCGGCCGGGACCCGCACGCTGACGACGATGCGCTGGGGCTTCCCGCCGCCGCCGAAGGCCGGCACTCAGCCGGTGACGAATGTCCGCAACGTGGCCTCGCCCTATTGGCGGCCCTGGCTGAAGCCGGGATTCCGCTGCCTCGTGCCGCTCACCGCCTTCAGCGAATATGCCGACACCAAACCGCGCAAGACGCCGGTCTGGTTCGCGCTCGCGCCGGAGCGGCCGCTCCTCGCCTTCGCGGGGATCTGGCGGCCCTGGACCGGCCAGCGCGGGCCGCGGCGCGAGGACCCGGTCGAGGAGGAGCACCGGCTCTACGCCTTCCTCACCACCGAGGCGAACGGGGTCGTGGCGCCCGTCCACCCGAAGGCGATGCCGGTGCTGCTGACGAGCGAGGCGGAGTGGCGCCTCTGGCTCGAAGCGCCGGCCGAGGAGGCCCTGCGGCTCCAGCGCCCGCTCCCCGACGCGCGGCTGACCGAGGTGGCGCGGGGCGAGCGCCGGGACGGCCCGTGAGACCGCCCGGCCGCCGCGCCGGCCTCAGGCCGCCTTCTGATTGACCTTGCTCTCCGCCATGGCGGTCAGCTTCTGGTCGGTGGCCTTCTCCTCGTCGAGGGTCTGGTGCAGCAGGGCCGCGATGTCGGTCCGGCCGAGGCGCTTCGCCCAGGCGATCAGGGAGCCGTAGCGGGTGATCTCGTAGTGCTCGACCGCCTGGGCCGCCGCGACCAGGGCCGCGTCCAGCACGTCCTTGTCGGCGATCTCGCCCGCCGTCTCGTTCGTCTCCTTGATGATGCCGTCGATCGCCGGGCAATCGACCGCCTTCGGCGACTGCCCGTGCATCTGGAAGACCTGCTCCAGGCGCTTGATCTGGCCCTCGGTCTCGCGCAGGTGCGTCTCGAAGCCCTGCTTCAACTGCGAATCGGTCGCCTTCGCGATCATCTTCGGCAATGCCTTGGTGATCTGGTTCTCGGCGTAGTAGATGTCCTGGAGCGTGTGGACGAACAGGTCGTCCAGCGTCTTGATGTCTTTCGAGAACAGGCCCATGACGTCCTCCATGGAGCGAGCGGGGTGCCGGCCGGCGGCCTCGGTCACGCGGTCTCGACGAGCCAATAAACGGGATCCCCGCGCAGTTCCGAGGCCGGATCGAACGGTGCGCTCGATCGCCATCCGGACGCGGCGACGCTGCCGCGCGGCCGAGCGGGGGCCGCGCGGGACGGCCTGGTGCGTCAGCCGCGGAGCGCGCCGGCCCCGGCGAGGATGTGGAGGCCGAGCCCGACGAGCACGAAGGGCAGCAGGACGCGCCCGTAGCGCCGCACGCGGGTTCCCAGGACCCGGTTGCTCACCAGCCCGTAGCCGAGGGCGCACCAGAGCGCCGTCATGACGGCGAACACCGCGGCGTAGACCGGAACCGAGGCCGGCGAGCCGGCGAAGAGCGGGATGTAGACCCCGAGATTGTCGCCGCCGCTCGCCACGGTCGCGCCGGTCACCGCGAGCAGCTGCGCGTGCGGCCGGGCCGGCCCGCGCCCGCCGGGATCGCGCCCGGCATCCTCCGACCCGGCCCCCGGTCGCCGCAGCCGCGCGAGGCCGCGCAGGCCGAGCCCCAGGGGCAGGAGGCCGAGGAGCGCCGTCCATCCCGCCGGCACCGCGAGGGCGGCGAGCGCCGCCGCCGCGCTCGCGGCCACCAGGATGCCGATGCCCAGGAACTGGCCGGCGACGACGTGGCGGGCCCGCAGGCCCGGATCGGCGAAGAGCGCCGACAGCAGGAGGATGTCGTCGAGGTTGGTCGACGCGAAGGCCGCGACCGCGACCGCGATCAGGGACAGCGGGATCATCGCGCGAGCGTAGAGCACGATTCCGGTCGGGTCGGAACCGGCCCGGGGGACCGGGCGCCGGGCGAGCGACGACGGTGAGCGGGCGTTTCGTGAGAGACTCTTGGTGCGGACGCGCGCCCGTTCGCCGAGCTCCGCCAGCGGGCAGGCGGGGGAGTGTGCCATTCCACCTTTGCCCAGCTGGGACATTCCAACTTTGCGCCTACAGCCGTGATTCGCATAAGGAAGATTATGGAATGTCGAGCGTCGCCGGGGAGTGCGGGCAGGTCCGCGGCCCCGTCCTCGGCGCGGCGGGACGCGGTTCGGTGAGCACGGACGCGAGCGCTCGCAGAAGCCGCGAGCGCGACCATCAGGACGTCAATCCAGGTCCGGCGCTTCGGCAGGCCAGCGAGGGAGTCCGGAGCGCTCACGCTCGTCGACCTGCCGGTCTCCGCTCGCCCATCCCGCCCGTCGGTGGCGCGTTCGACGGGCCTGCACTCGTCCCGAGCAGGCGCGCCCGCGTCACCGTTCGCCCTGCGCGGCCGCCTCCGCCAGCACCGCCGCGAGCGCGTCCGCCATGGCGGTGTCGTCGCCCGCCATCCCGTCCATCGCCGCCATGCGTCCGACCGCGGTGGCGGCGATCCGTTCCTCCACGGTGCCCTCGGCGTAGGCGTAGTAGATCACCGCGTGCTGGCCGTCGCGGTGGCAGCGGCCCTCGATCTGCTGCAGCTGGATCGCGCTGTGGCGCATGTCGTGCACCACCAGGGCGCGCGGGCGCTCGCCGCCCTGCTCCTCGTTCCGGTGCAGGGAGATCGACTCGGTGACCGTGAACACCACAGCGTCGAGGAGACCGCGCTGGAAGTCGAGGCGGGTCGCCTCGTTCTCGGCGGCGCCGCGCTCGCCGTTGATCTCGCCCACGCGCCAGCGCTGGCCGCGCAGGGTCTCGGCGAGGAGCGCCGAGGTTTCGAGGAAGGCCACCGAGAGCGCGACTTGGTCGCCGGCATCGAGGAGGTCGCCCGCGAAGCTCGCGGTGCCCGCCACGCGCAGCAGGCTCGCCTTCTGCCGGAAGCGCAGATCCGCCGCCCAGCCCGTCGGCCGGCGCGTCGACCCGCCGAGAAGCCCGAATTCGCGCCGGAACTCCCGCCACGAGGCCTCGTAGAGGCGCCGCTCCTCCGGTCCGAGCGCGGTCGGGGCGAGTTCGCGCTGCACCTCGGGCCAGCCCGCGATGTCGGAGGGGCGCCGCCGCATCCCGATGGCGTTCGGCCCCCGGTAGAGGAGGTCCGACATCACGGCGCGGTCGCGCGCGTTCGGAACCCAGCTCCAGTTCGTCCAGCGCCCCTTCGCGCGCCCGATCCCGAGATCGCGCATCAGGGTGCGGAAATCCGCCAGGGAGGATACGCCTGTCCCCGCCGCCGGCCCGATGAGCCGCGCGAGGTAGAACAACTCGTGCGGGGCCTGGCCCGCCGTCGCGCTCATGTAGACGGCGAACTGCGCCGCCTCGGCGAGCTGGCGGCAGGCCATGCTCTGCTGGGCGTAGGGGTTGCGCAGGCGGTGGGCCTCGTCGAACACCACGAGCGGCCAGGTGCGCTTGGGGCGCCCCTCGCGGGCGAGGAGGTTGTTGCGGGCGCGGGTCGAGCGCCGGGTGACCCCCTGCGGAGCCTCGAACAGGGACTTGGTGCGCTCGTAGTTGATCAGGGTGACGGACTTGGCCACGGACTTGGCCGAAAGGCCGCTCCCCGCGATCGTCCGGCGCCATTGCGGCATCCCGCCCTTCGGGCAGACGATCAGGACGTCGCGCTCCGGCATGGAGGCCAGCGCGGACCAGACGGACAGCGTCTTGCCGAGGCCGGTCATGTCGCCGAGGAGGAAGCCCGGGCGGCCGGCGGCGCGGTGCGCCAGGATGGCGTCGCGGGCCTCGCGCTGATGCGGGCGGGGCACGAGGTCGGGTAGGTGATCGGTCACGGCGGACTTCGGCGTGGAGGAGTGAGGGATGGAGCCCGGGCGGACGCTGTGGCGGGGCGCCGGACGCGGCACCGACCGGCCGCAGGCCGGCGGACCGACGGTTTCCGTCCGAAGACCCGTACGACGGTCATCACCGGTGCCCGGATCCCGCGCCTTGGGCGATCCGGGACAGGTGCGGCGGGCGACTCCTCATCGCAGGCCCGGCTGCCGCGATGGCGGCTTGCCTTCAGGCCTGACGGGGAGCGCCTCGATCTCAGCCCCGGCCGCCTGCTCGGCAACACGAAGCTCAAAGGATGATTGCAGATTGAGCCAGAATTCCGCACTCGTTTTGAACCAATGGCCCAGGCGCAAGGCGGTGTCGCCGGTGATGGCGCGCTTGCCTTGGATGATTTGCGTGACGCGATTGGGCGGCACGTTGATCTGACGAGCCAGTTCGGTCGGAGATACGCCGAGCTCTTGCAGTTCGTCGGCCAGTATTTCTCCCGGATGGATCGCTGGTCTGCTCATAATTTCGCCGCCTCAATGATAATCGACAATCTCGACATGTGAGGGCCCGATCGCATGTTCGGGCCACTCGAAGCAAATCCGCCATTGCTGGTTGATACGAATACTGTATTGCCCGGCGCGGTCGCCGCTCAGGGCTTCGAGACGGTTGCTCGGCAGGCCGCGCAGGTCATCAAGGCGGGTGGGTGCCGCCAGGATGTCGAGCCGCTTATGCGCCTGCCGCTCAAACCCAGAGAAGGCCGGAACCCTCTCGCCCGCCGCAAACCGTGCCGTCCGCTTGTCCCGATACCCCGTGATCATCCATGAGCCTTGTGGCCATTGACGACGTACGTCAAGCGTCAATGGCTCGCCGCGGGGAAGGTCCCGAACCGGTCCTGACGACGCCGGACCTCACGCCTCAGCGGCCACCCAGTGCCCCGGAGCGACCTCGACGAGGTCGCCCGGCTCCCCCTCGCCGAGGGTGTCGGGCCCGGCGGCCGCGAGACGGGCCCGCTCCGCGGCCGGGTCGGGCACCGGGACGGCCGCGAGCAGGCGCCGCGTGTAGGGGTGCCGCGGGTCCTCGTAGAGCTGGTCGCTCGCGGCGAGTTCCACGATGCGCCCCCGCCAGAGCACGGCGACCCGGTGGCAGAGGTAGCGCACCATGCGCAGGTCGTGGGAGATGAATAGGAACGAGAGGCCGAGGTCCTCCTGCAGCTCCTGCAGCAGGTTCACCACCTGGGCCTGGATCGAGACGTCGAGGGCCGCGATGGGCTCGTCGGCGACGATGAAGCTCGGCGTCAGGGCGATCGCCCGGGCGATGCAGATGCGCTGGCGCTGGCCGCCCGAGAACTGGTGGGGGAAGCGGCTCATGAAGGCCGGGTCGAGGCCCACGCGCGCGAAGAGCCGGGCCACCGCGTCGCGGCGCTCGGGCCCGCCCATCGCCGGCCGGTGCAGCCGGAAGACCTCGGCCACCGAGGCGCCGACGCTCATCCGCGGGTTGAGCGCCGCGTAGGGGTCCTGGAACACCGTCTGGATGCGGCTGCGCACGCGGCGCAGGGCCCGCGGGGAGAGCGTGGCGAGGTCGGTGCCCTCGAAGGCGATTCGGCCCGCGGTCGGCGGGGCGAGCATGGTCACGGCCCGCCCGATCGTGGACTTGCCGGAACCGGATTCGCCGACGAGCCCGAGCGTTTCCCCGGGCGCGATGTCGAAGCTGACGGCGTGCACCGCCCGGACCACCCGCCCGCGGCCGCCCCACCACGCCCGCAGCGGGTAGTCCTTCGAGAGGCCGCGCACCGACAGGACGGGAACGACGGGTCCGGCCGGGGCGGTCATCGCGCGGCCTCCTCGGCGAGCCGCGCCGGCAGGTCGTACCAGGCGGCGACGAGGTGGCCGGGCGCCGCGCCTTCGGCCTGGACCAGCGGCGGCCGCTCGGCGCGGCAGCGGGGCGTGGCGTAGGGGTTGCGCGGGGCGAACGGGTCGCCCGGCGGCGGGCGGCGCATGTCGGGTGGCGCGCCGTCGATCGGCCGCAGCCGGCGGCGCCCGGCGCGCCCATCGCCGAGATCGGGCAGGGAGCGCAGCAGCCCCAGCGTGTAGGCGCTGCGCGGGTCGCGGAAAATGGCGTCCACCGGCCCCCGCTCCAGGATGCGCCCGGCATACATGACCTGGACGGTGTCGCTGAGGCCCGCCACGACGCCGAGGTCGTGGGTGATCCAGATGATCGCCATGCCGAGGTCGCGCTTCAGCTCCCGGACGAGGGCGATGATCTCGGCCTGCACGGTGACGTCGAGCGCCGTGGTCGCCTCGTCGGCGATGAGGAGCTTCGGGCGGCAGGCGAGCGCGATCGCGATCATCACGCGCTGGCGCTGGCCGCCGGAGAATTCGTGCGGGTAGAGGTCGAGGCGGGCGGTGGCGTTCGGGATGCGCACGAGGTCGAGGAGGTCCCGCGCCCGCGCCCGCGCGGCCCGCCGGTCGAGGCCGAGATGGATGCGCAGGGGCTCGGCGATCTGCGCCCCCACCGTCATGGCCGGGTTGAGCGAGCTCATCGGGTCCTGGAAGACGAACCCGATCTCCCCTCCCCGCACCGCGCGCAGGTCGCGCTCGGGCAGCGTCAGGAGATCGCGACCGCGAAACAGCACCTGCCCGCCCGTGATCCGGCCGGGCGGGCGCGGGATCAGGCCCAGCATGGCGAGCACGTGCACGCTCTTGCCCGACCCGGACTCGCCGACGATGCCGAGGGTCTCGCCCTCGCTCAGCGCGTAGGAGACGCCGTTGACCGCGTGGATCGCGCCGCCCTCGGTGTCGAAGGCCACGGCGAGGTCGCGCACCTCCAGAAGGGGGCCGCGCGCCGTCACGTGCGCTGCCTCGGATCGAGGGCGTCCCGCAGGCCGTCGCCCAGCAGGTTGAAGGCGAGCACCGCGAGGAAGATCGAGGCGCCCGGCCAGATCGCCATCCAGGGCGCCTGGTCCATGAAGTTCTTGGCGATGGTGAGCATGGCGCCCCAGGACGGCGCCGGCGGCTGCTGGCCGAGGCCCAGGTAGGAGAGGCTGGCCTCGGCAATGATCGCCGCCGCGAGGGTGAGCGTCGCCTGGACCAGGATCGCCGGCACGATGTTGGGGAGGATGTGCACGAGGGCGACCCGCCAAGGCGGGTTGCCCACCGAGCGGGCCGCCTCCACGAACTCCTCGGCCGCCACCGCCCGCACCTGCGCCCGGGTGAGGCGCACGAAGGTGGAGGTGGCCGACAGCCCGATCGCCAGCATGGCGTTGGTGAGGCTCGGGCCCAGGAACGCCGCCAGCGCGATCGCCAGGATCAGGAACGGGATCGCGAGGAGCGCGTCGGTGAGGCGCATGACCGCCGCGTCGACCCAGCCGCCGGCATAGCCCGCGACCAGGCCGACCGGCAGGCCCAGCGTTACGGCGAGCCCCACCGAGACGAGGCCGGCCCCGAGCGAGGCCCGCGCGCCGTAGATGATGCGCGAGAGCACGTCGCGCCCGACCTCGTCGCCGCCGAACGGGTGGGCGAGGCTCGGGGCGGCGCGCACCGCGCCCCAGTCGGTGGCGGTGGGGTCGTAGGGCGCGACGACATCGGCGAGCGCCGCGGCGGCGACGAGCCCCGCCACGATGGCGAGCCCGACGAGGGCGCTCGGCCGCGCGCGCAGGCGGCCCCAGACAGCGGCGAGCGCACCGGCTTCGCTGGCGAGGCCGGGATCACCGGCGGATGCAGCGGTGCCGGACGCATCCGTGAGGGGAGCACCGGGGCTCATCGGCGGCTCTCCCCGCGCGAGCGCATGAAGACCCGCGCCTCATCCGGCACCACGCCCCCTCCCCTCATGCCCGCCGCAGCTTCGGGTTGACCGCGGCCGAGAGCAGATCGGCGGCGAGGTTGAGGGCGATGTAGGTGGCGGCGGTGCAGATCACGACGCCCTGCACGGTGGCGAAGTCCCGGTTGAACACGGCATCCACCATCAGCTTGCCGAAGCCCGGCACGGAGAAGACCTGCTCGGTGAGCACCGCGCCCGAGAGCAGCTGCCCGAATTCGAGCGCCCCGAGGGTGATGATCGGGATCGCCGCGTTCGGCAGGGCGTGCCGCAGCACGAGCCTCAAGGGCGAGACGCCCTTGGCCCGGGCGGTGCGCACGTAGTCGAGCCCGAGCACGCCGAGCATCGCCGCGCGGGTATGGCGCATCATCACCGCGGCGATGGCGTTGCCGAGCACGAAGGCCGGCATCACCATCGCGGCGAGGTTGCCGGTCAGGCTCTCGCCGGGCGGCACGTAGCCGGAGGCCGGCAGCCAGCCCAGCTGCACGGAGAACAGCAGGATCAGGAGGATCCCGAGCCAGAAATTCGGGATCGACAGCCCCCAGAGGGCGATGCCGTTGGCCGCCGCATCCGTCCAGGTGCCGCGCCGGACCGCCGACAGGACACCCATCGGCACGCCGATCGCCAGCGCCACCAGCATGGCGAGGCAGGCGAGTTCGAGCGTCACCGGCAGCTTCTCGGCGACGAGTTCGGTGACCGGCTTCTGCAGGCGCACCGAGACGCCGAGGTCCCCCCGCAGCACGCCGGCCGCCCAATAGGCGTAGCGCACCGGGAGAGGCTGATCGAGGTGGTACTTGTCCCGGATGAAGGCGATCACCTGCGGGTCCCGCTCCTCGCCGGTGAGCGCGGTCGCGATGTCGCCCGGCAACAATTGCTGCAGGGCGAAGATGATCATCGAGGCGAGGATCAGGGTCGGGACGGCGAGCGCGAGGCGGTGGGCCAGGAAGCGCAGCATCAGTTGAGCGTCAGCCCGGTGAAGCGCACGAGCCCGTCCGGATAGGGGACGAAGCCGCCGATCCGCGCGCTGTAGGCCCAGAGCAGCTTGCGGTGCATCAGGTAGACGGTCGGACGGTCGGTGAGCACCTTGTCGGCGAGCGCCTTCCAGGCCGCCCGGCGCTTCTGCGGATCGACCGAGCCGCGCTCGGCCTGGAGCGCCGCGTCGGCCTCGGGGCTGCAGTAGCGCGGGTAGTTGAGCGGCGCCTTGCAGGCCAGGAAGCTGTAAGTGTTGCCGTCTGGATCGGGCCGGCCGCTCCAGTTGTACAGATAGGCCTCGAAGTTGCCCTTGTCGGCCAAGTCGAGGGAAGTGGTGAAGTCGGTCGCCTGCAGTTTCACGTCGAAGCCCGCCTCCTTGGTCATCGCCTGGATGACCTGCCCCACCTGCGGGGCCTCGCTGTTGGCGTAGACCATCATGGTGATCTGGGGCCTGGGCTGACCCGCTTCCGCGAGCAGCGCCTTGGCCTTGGCCACGTCGCGCTTCGGGACCGGGTACTCCTTCACGTAGTCCGGATGCTTCGGCGAGACCCACTGGTTGCCGGGCAGGAACTCGCCGTTGAACACGACCTGGCTGATGGCGGCGCGGTCGAGCGACAATTCGAAGGCGGCGCGCACCCGCGGGTCGGCGACGGGTGAGCCGGCCTTCTGCACGTTGAACAGGACCGACTGGAAGCCGAGTTCGGTGGTCGAGGCGAGCTTGAGCTTGGGGTCGCGCGCCACCTGCGGCGCGTCGGTCGGGGCGAGGCGCTCGAGAAGGTCGAGCTGGCCGGCCCGCAGGTTCGTCAGCCGCACCGTGGTGTCGGGGATCGGCCGGAACTCGATGCGCTGGACGTGGATCTGGTCCTTGTTCCAGTAGTCGGGGAAGCGCTCGACCACGATGCGATCCTGCGGGACCCGCTCGACGAACCGGAACGGGCCGGCGCAGACGGGCGCCGTGGCGAATTTGTCGCCCAGCCTCTCGGCCGCCTTGGGCGAGACCAGCATGCCGGCCCGGTCGGTGAACTGCGCCATCAGCGGCGCGAAGGGCTGCTTCAGGTTGATCCGGAAGGTGAGGTCGTCCACGACCTCCACGGACTCGATCGGCGCGATCTCGCCGCGGCGCTGCGAGCCCGGCATCCGCAGGTGGCGCTCGATCGCGTATTTGGCCGCCGCCGCGTTCACCGGCTCGCCGTCGTGGAAGCGGACCCCCGGCCGGAGCGTCATGGTCAGGGTCTTCTCGTCCGCCGAGAGCTCCCAGCGGGTCGCGAGCTGGGGCACCGGCTTCAGGTCCGGGCCGATATCGACGAGCTTGTCGCAGAGCGCGGCGAAGACCATGCGGCCCGCGAAGGTGCGCGCCAGGGTGGGGTCGAGGGCGTCCGGGTCCTCCATCAGGCCGTAGCGCAGGGTCTGCGCCCCGGCCGGCGCGGTGAGCGCGAGCCCGGCGGCGAGGCACGCGGATGCGAGACGCACCATCCAGATGTCCTGTTCGTTGATCGCAGCAGAGGGTGTCGGGAAGGTCCGGCGCCCGGGCCGGAACGTCAAGGCCGACGAGCGGCGTCCCTGTGGGACATTGTGTGCCAAGCACCAACCGTGCCAAGCCGTTGCTGCGTGGCCCAACTTGTGCGGCCGCCAGGATGGGCGCAACAGGGCCTGCGGACCGCGGACCCTCCCCGAGCGGCCGACCGGCAACCCAGAGGCTGTTCGATGAAGCCCTTCGCCTGGACCCACGGCTATCCCTCCCTGCGCATGCCGGTCTTCGGCCGCAACGTGGTGGCGACCTCGCACGCGCTCGCCGCCCAGGCCGGGCTCAAGATGATCTGGCGGGGCGGCAACGCGGTCGACGCCGCCATCGCGACCGCCGCCGCCAAGACCATCACCGAGCCGTGCAGCAACGGCCTCGGCTCGGACGCCTTCTGCATCCTGTGGGACGGCGAGCGGCTCCACGGGCTGAACGCGTCGGGCGGCGCGCCCGCCGCCTGGACCCCGGATTATTTCCGCCGCAAGTACGGGGAGGCCGCGCGCCCGCCGATGCGCGGCTGGGATTCGGTGACGGTGCCGGGCGCCGTCGCGGCCTGGGTGGCGCTGAGCGAGCGCTTCGGGCGCCTGCCCTTCGCCGACCTGATGGAGCCGGCGATCGAGATCGCCGAGCGCGGCTACCTCGCGCCGATCGTGGTGCAGCAGAAATGGGCCGCCGCCGCCCGACTCCCGGACCTCGCCGGCCAGCCGGGCTTCGCCGAGACGTTCCTGCCCCGCGGCCGCGCCCCGGAGGTGGGCGAGCGGGTGCGGCTGCCGGGCATCGCCCGGACCCTGCGCGCCGTCGCCGAGACCAAGGGCCGCGCCTTCTACGAGGGCGAGATCGCCGAGGCGACCGCCCGCCACGCGGCCGCGCATGGCGGAGCCATGAATGTGGCGGATCTCGCGGCCTTCCGCCCCGAATGGGTCGAGCCGACGGGGCAGGATTATCGCGGCTACAGGCTCCACGAGATCCCGCCGAACGGCCAGGGCATCGCCGCGCAGATCGCGCTCGGCCTTCTCCAGGAATTCGACCTCGCGGCGCTGCCGCCCGACGGGGCCGAGGGCCAGCACCTGCAGATCGAGGCGATGAAGCTCGCCTTCGCCGACACCTACCGGTACGTCGCCGATCCGCGGGGGATGACGGTCACGCCGGAGGAGATGCTCGATCCGGCCTATCTGCGGTCGCGCGCCCGCCTGATCGACCGCACGAAGGCCCAGGATTTCGGCCCCGGCAACCCGGCGAGCGGCGGCACGATCTACCTCACCGCGGCCGATTCCTCCGGCATGATGGTGAGCTTCATCCAGTCGAACTTCATGGGCTTCGGCTCGGGCGTCGTGGTGCCCGAATGGGGCCTGTCCCTGCAGAACCGCGGCTACGGCTTCCACCTCGATCCGGAGAGCCCCAACGTGGTGGCGCCGGGCAAGCGGCCCTTCCACACCATCATCCCGGGCTTCCTCACCCGGGACGGCGCGCCGGTGATGAGCTTCGGCGTGATGGGCGGCAACATGCAGCCGCAGGGCCACGTGCAGACCCTGGTGCGCATGCTCGACCACCATCAGAACCCGCAGGCCGCCTGCGACGCGCCGCGCTGGCGCGTGAACGAGGGCCTCAGCCTGAACGTCGAATCGACCATGCCGCCCGAGACGGTGCGGGCGCTCGCGGAGCGCGGCCACCGCATCGAGGTGATCAACGACAGCTACCAGGATTTCGGCGCCGGCCAGTTCATCTGGCGGATGGGCGATCCGGACGAGGACGGCTACGTGGCGGCGAGCGACCCGCGGCGCGACGGCCAGGCCGTGGTCGGCTGAGCACCGGGGCGCACCGCCCGAAGGCTCAGTTCGAGGAAGGAACCGTCATCGCAAGGTGAGGCAGCGTCTGGTTGCGTCCGTTGCCGCCTGATAGATTGGCCCAATGTCCGACGCCCTTGAGATCGCCTACGGAGACTTCGGCCGCGTCGCACTGCTCGACATGGACCGGGGGCTGGTGCGGCACGCGCATCCGCATTGCCACGTGCTCCTGAAGGTCGAGGGCGACGATACGCAGTTCCTCGTCGGCAACCGCGTGGTGCGCCTGACGGACGAGCAGGCGGTGCTGGTCAATGCCTGGGAGACGCACGCCTACGTGCACGATCCGCGCCGCGAGCCGGCGATGATCCTTGCTCTCTACATCGAGCCGGCGTGGCTCGGGGCGTTCCGGCACAATTGGTCGGCGAGCGGCGCGCCGGGCTTCTTCCACGAGCCGGCCGGGCTGGTGACGGCGGCGATCCGGGGGCTCGTGCGCGATCTCGCGAGCGAGATGGTCTACGCGCCCTTCTCCCCGCGCATTCGCGACGAGTTGCTTCCCGGGCTCATGGTCGCGCTCATCGAGCGCTTCACCAAGTGGCGCGAGGTGCCGGGGTCCCTGCGCGAGGCGGGGCGGCGCCCGCGGGGCGACTGGCGCGTCCAGCGCGCGATCGCCCGGATGCGCGGGGCGGCCGGGCTGCCCCTGAGCGCCGAGGTGCTGGCGCGCGAGGCGGGCCTGTCGCGCGCCCATTTCTACCGCCTGTTCGAGCAGACGACCGGCGCCTCGCCGCACGTCTTCCTCAACGCGATCCGTGTCGAGCGCGCCGTGGAGGCGATCGTCGGCGGCGAGGAGAGCCTCGCGGATCTCGGCACGACGCTCGGCTTTTCGGCCCCGGCTCATTTCTCACGCTTCTTCCGCGACCACGTCAGCGTGCCGCCGAGCGTGTTCCGCACGATCGTGCGCCGGGCCGCTCCCACCGCCTGACTCTGCGGCTGGATTTTGAGACGTTTCGGTAAGTCGCGAGACCGGGACGTCTCACGCTCCCGCGCCCCGCGACGCACTCTGCCCGAGACGAGGCCTCTCAAGAGCCTCCGGTGAGGAATCGGGCATTGGGCATCGAGCAACGCCGCTTCGTCGGGCAGTCGGTCGAGCGCGTCGAGGACGCGGCTCTCCTGTCGGGACACGGCCGCTACATCGACGATCTCGGGCACAGGCCGGGCACGCTGCACGCGGCGATCCTGCGCTCGCCCCACGCGCACGCGGACATCCTGGACATCGACACCGCTCCCGCCCTGGCGCTGCCCGGCATCGCGGCGGTGCTCACCGGCCGCGACCTCCTCGACATCACCGGGGCGCTCGTGCCGGCCCTGCGCGCCGCGGTCGACGCGCGGGCGATGGCGGTGGACCGGGTGCGCTACGTCGGCGAGCCCGTCGCGGTGGTGCTGGCGGAGGACCGCTACCTCGCCGAGGACGGCTGCGACCGGATCGAGGTCGCGTACCGGGTCCGCCCCGTGGTGATCGATCCGCTGGCGGCGCTCGGGGCGGACGCTCCGGTGCTGCATGACGGGGTGGGCTCCAACCTCGTGAGCGACCGCTCCTTCCGGTACGGCGATCCCGAGACGGCCTTCGCGCAGGCCCCGCACCGGCTCTCCGTCACGACCCGCTATCCGCGCAACACCGGAGCGCCGATGGAGACCTACGGGGTCCTCGCCGCCTACGACCCGACCGAGGATTCCTACGACCTGCTCGCCAATTTCCAGGGGCCGTTCAGCATCCACGCGGTGGTGGCCCGCGCGCTGAAGGTGCCGGGCAACCGCCTGCGCCTGCGCACGCCGCCCGATTCCGGCGGCAGCTTCGGGGTCAAGCAGGGCGTCGCGCCCTACGCGGTGCTGATCGCCGCCGCCGCCCGCAAGGTCGGGCGCCCGGTCAAGTGGATCGAGGACCGGCTGGAACACCTCGCAGCCTCGGTCTCGGCGACGAACCGCGTCACCACGCTCGCCGCCGCCTTCGACGGCGAGGGGCGGATCGAGGCCCTCGACTGGGACCAGGTGGAGGATTGCGGCGCCTATCTGCGCGCCCCCGAACCCGCCACCCTCTACCGGATGCATGGCAACATGACCGGCGCCTACGCGATCCGGCACGTGCGCATCCGCAACCGGGTGGTGGTGACGAACAAGACGCCGACCGGGCTGGTGCGCGGCTTCGGCGGACCGCAGGTCTACTACCCGCTCGAACGCCTCGTGCAGCGGATCGCGGTCACGCTCGGGCTCGACCCGCTCGACGTGATCCACCGGAACCTGATCCCGGCGGAGGCCTTCCCGTATCGCACCGCGACCGGGGCGCTCTACGATTCGGGAGATTACCAGCGCGCCCTCGCCGAGGCGGTCCGCGACGGCGGCCTCGATGTCCTGCGCCGCCGCCGGGAGGCGGCCCGGGCGGAGGGGCGGCTCTACGGCATCGGCTTCACCGCCGCGGTCGAGCCCAGCGTCTCGAACATGGGCTACATCACCACCGTCCTGACGGCCGCCGAGCGGGCCAAGGCCGGGCCGAAGAACGGCGCGCAATCCACCGCCACCATCACGCTCGATCCGGTCGGGTCGGTGACCGTGCAGGTCGCCTCGGTCCCCCAGGGCCAGGGCCACCGCACGGTGCTGGCCCAGGTCGTGGCGGACGTGCTCGGCCTCTCGCTCGATCAGGTCCGGGTGACGGCGGATCTCGACACCGCCAAGGACGCGTGGTCGATCGCCTCGGGCAACTACGCGAGCCGCTTCGCCGCCGCGGTGGCGGGGGTGGCGCATCAGGCCGCCCTGCGGCTGCGCGATCGGCTCGCGGCGGTCGCCGCCGCGCAGCTGAACGTGCGGGCGGACGACCTCGTCTTCGCGGGCGGCCGCGTCGCCTCGCGCACCAACCCGGATGCCGCCCTGCCCTTCGCGCGGGTCGCCGCGACGAGCCACTGGTCGCCGGGCCTCGTGCCCGACGCGGTCGGCGCCGTCATCCGCGAGACGGCGTTCTGGACGCCGCCGGAACTGACCGCGCCCGACGAGGCCGACGCGATCAACTCCTCCCTCTGCCACGGCTTCATCTTCGATTTCTGCGGCGTCGAGGTCGATCCGGACACCGGCAAGCTGCGGATCGACCGCTACGTCTCGATGCACGACTGCGGCCGGATCCTGCATCCCGGCATGGTCGAGGGGCAGGTGCGCGGGGGCTTCGCGCAGGCGCTCGGCGCGGCGGTCTACGAGGAACTCGCCTACGGCGAGGACGGGGCCTTCCTGTCCGGCACCTTCGCGGATTACCTGCTTCCGACCGCGACCGAGATCCCCGACCTCAGGGTCATGCACGTCGAGAGCCCCTCGCCCCTCACCCCGCTCGGGGCCAAGGGCGTCGGCGAGGGCAACTGCATGTCGACGCCGGTCTGCCTCGCCAACGCGGTGGCGGACGCCCTCGCGCTGGACGCCATCGACCTGCCGCTCACGCCCGCGAAGCTCGCCGCGCTGGCCGCCCGCGGCGAGGAGCCCGCCCCACCCGCGGGCCGCGCGGCGCCCGCGGCGGCGCGGCCCGGCGACCGGACCCTGCGCGGCGAGGGCGAGGCCCGGGTGGCCGCGCGGCCCGAGGCGGTCTGGGCGATGCTGCTCGACGCCGACCTCCTCGCCTCCGTGATCCCGGGCGCACACGCGGTGCGCAAGCTCTCCGACACGCATTTTCGGGCGGATGTGACGCTGGGCGTCGGGCCCGTGAAGGGCCGCTACAAGGCCGACATCACCCTCTCGGACCTCGATCCCGGGCGGGCCGCGACGCTGTCGGGCCGCGTGACCGGAGCCCTCGGCGATGGCGGCGGCGCGGGGCGGATCACCCTGACGCCGGACGGCCGCGGCGGCACCCGCATCGGCTACGTCTACGAGGCCTCGGTCGGCGGCAAGGTCGCGGCGGTGGGCGGCCGGCTCCTCGACGGCGCCGCGCGGGTGATCATCGGCGGCTTCTTCGCGGCCCTCGCCCGCCGGGCCGGCGGCGGGGCACCGGCACCGGGCCTGTGGCGCCGCCTCCTCACCGCGCTCGGGGTCTCGGCATGAAGCCCGCCCGCTTCGACTACCTGCGCGCCGACAGCCTCGACGAGGCGCTCGATGCCCTCGCGCGGGCGGGCGGCGAGGCCCGCGTGCTCGCGGGCGGCCAGTCGCTGCTGCCGATGCTGAACATGCGCCTGACGAAGCCGGGGCTGCTCGTCGACGTGATGCGGATCGAGGCCCTGCGGGAGCCCCGGCGCGTCGACGGCGCCTTGGTGATCCCCGCGGGCACGCGCCAGGCGGACCTCCTCGCCCGGCCCGGCCTCGCCGAGGAGCTGCCGCTCCTGGCTTCCGCCCTGCCCTGGGTCGGCCACGCGCAGACGCGGGCGCGCGGCACGCTGTGCGGCTCCGTCGCGCACGCCGACCCGAGCGCCGAGATCCCGCTCTGCCTCGTGGCGCTGCGGGGCGCGGTGCATCTGCGCTCGCGCAAGGCGGCGCGGCGCGTCCCGGCTGAGGCGTTCTTCCTCGGCACGATGGTCACCGACCGCGCCGACGACGAACTCGTCGAGGCCATCAGCCTGAAACGGCCCGCGCCGGGAACCGGCACCGCCTTCGCGGAGGTCGGGCGCCGCCACGGCGACTTCGCCATCGTGGCCTGCGCGGCGGTGGTGGACGCGACGGGCATGCGGCTCGCCGTGGGCGGCGTCGCCGACCGCCCGACCGCCCGCGACTGGCCCCTCCTCGACGGGGCAGCCCTCGACGACGCGCTCAACGCCTTCGCGTGGGATCTCGGCGCGGGCGACGACGTCCACGCCACCGCCCGCTACCGCCGCGACCTCGTGCGCCGTCTCGGGCGCCGGGTTCTGGACCAAGCCCACAAGGAGGCCCGTCGATGCCGAGGCTAGAGGCGGATCGCCGCCACCCCGTCGCCTTCACGCTCAACGGGGCTCCGGCCCGGGTCGAGGTCGAGCCGCGCACGCTGCTCACCGACGCGCTGCGCCACGGCCTCGGCCTGACCGGGACCCATGTCGGGTGCGAGCACGGCGTCTGCGGCGCCTGCACGGTGGCGATCGACGGGATGCCGGCCCGCGCCTGCCTGACCCTCGCCGTCGCGGTGGAGGGCTGCGCGGTGCGCACCGTCGAGGCGCTGGCGCCGGAGCCCGGCCGGCTCGGCGTGCTCCAGGAGGCCTTCCGGCGCCGGCACGCCCTGCAATGCGGCTTCTGCACCGCCGGCATCCTGATGTCCCTCGACACCTACCTGCGCCGGCACCCGCACGCGACCCGCCAGGACCTCACCGCGGTGATCGGCGGGCATCTCTGCCGCTGCACGGGCTACGCCCCGATCATCGCGGCCGCGTGCGACGCCGCGGCGCGGCTGCGCGGCGAACCGAGCGAGGAGACCTCCGCCCATGCTTGACCTCGGCACCAGCTTCCTGGCGAGCGTCTCGCGCGACCCCCGGGCCCTCGCCATCGTGGATGGCGAGACGCGGCTCACCTACGAGCAGTGGTACCGGGTGATCTCCGCGGTGGTCGCGGGCTTCGACGCGCTCGGCCTCAGGCCGGGTGACCCGCTCGTCACGGTGCTGCAGAACCGCGTCGAGGCGGCGACGCTGCACTGGGCCTGCCAGTTCGCCGGGCTGATCCTCACGCCCGTCAACTGGCGCGCCAGCCCCGAGGAGATCGACTTCGCGGTCGAGAACGCGCAGGCCAAGGCCCTGGCCTACGAGGAGGCCTCGGCCGCGAGCGTGCGGGCGAGCGCCGCCGCGCGGGCCCTGCCGCGCCTCGTGGTCGGCCTGGAGCCCGCATCCGGCGAGACGCGCTACGCGGACCTCGCCGCCGCCGATTCGGTGCCCGTCGCGCCCCGTGCGGACGCCGAGGCGGTCTCGCTGATGCTCTACACTTCGGGCACCACGGCCAAGCCCAAGGGGGTGCCCCGCCGCCACCGCACGGAGCGGGCCGCGGCCCTCGCCCACGTGGCCCAGAACCTCTACCGGCGCGGGGAGCGGACGCTCGGGGTCATGCCGCTCTACCACACGATGGGGGTGCGCTCGCTGCTCGCCATGTCCCTCGTCGGAGGCACCTTCGTGTGCCTGCCCCGCTTCGACGTGGCGAGCGCCCTGCGCCTGATCGCGGCCGAGGGGGTGACGACCCTCTACCTCGTCCCGACCCTTTACCACGACCTCGTCCACCATCCGGACTTCGCCGCCACCGACACGTCCTGCGTGCGCAAGCTCGGCTTCGCGGGCGCGCCGATGACGGACGGGCTGCTCCGGCGCCTGACCGAGGCCTTCCGGCCGGAGCTGTTCGTCAACCACTACGGGTCCTCGGAGGTCTACACCTTCACGATCGACCAGGACGCGACGCGCAAGCCCGGCTCCGCGGGCCGGGCCGGGCTCAACACCATGGTGCGGATCGTGCCGCTGGGCGCGACCGAGCCGGACGCGGTGGCGCGCCCCGGCGAGGAGGGCGAGATCGCCGTGATCGCCAGCGGCGACGAGGCGTTCGAAGGCTATTGGCGCCGCCCGGAGGCCGACGCGAAGGCCTTCCGTCACGGCTGGTACTTCACCGGCGATACCGGCTTCATGGACGAGGACGGCGACGTCTTCGTCACCGGCCGCGTCGACGACATGATCATCACGGGCGGCGAGAACGTCTCGCCGGTCGAGATCGAGAGCTGCCTGTCCCTGCATCCGGCGGTGTCGGAAGTGGCCGTGGTCGGCCTGCCCGACGAGCGGTGGGGGAAGGTGGTCACCGCCTTCGTGACGCGCCGCGGGCCGGTGGAGGAGACGGCCCTCGACGCCCATTGCCGGGCGGCCGGCCTGCCGAGCCACAAGCGCCCGCGCCGCTACGTCTTCGTCACCGCGATCCCGAAATCCCCCGTCGGCAAGCTCCTCCGCCGCCAGCTCGTCGCCGGCGCCTACGAGGCCGAGCCCCAGGACGGCCCCTCGGCCGCCGCCTAACCCCCTTCCCCATCAGCGAGAAAGAGCCGCCATGACGACGCCCGATCCCCGCCTCACCGAACTCGACGGATTCCGGGTCGAAATCGATCCCGCCCGCGAGCGGGCCGACATCATCCTCGCCCGCCCGCCCATGAACGTGATCGCGATGCCCCAGCGCGACGAGATCCGCAGGGTGTTCGAGACACTCGACGAGGACGACCGCGTGCGCGTGATCGTGCTGCGTGCGGAGGGCGAGCACTTCTCCTCGGGCGGGTACATCAAGGGCTTCCTCGACGCCTCGCCCGAGCACGTCTCCAAGCTCGCCTGGAACATCGCGGCGCCCGCCCGCTGCACCAAGCCGGTGATCGCGGCGAACCGCGGCTACACCTTCGGGGTCGGCTTCGAGATCTCGCTCGCCTGCGATTTCCGGATCGTCTCGGAGACCTGTCAGTACGCCCTTCCCGAGCAGAAGCTCGGCCAGATCCCGGGCTCCGGCGGCTCCGCCCGCCTGCAGAAGATCGTCGGTATCACCCGCACCAAGGACATCGTGATGCGCTCCCGGCGCATCTCCGGCCTGCAGGCGCTCGACTGGGGCATCGCCACCGAATGCGTGCCGGACGGCGACCTCGAAGCGGCGGTCGACGCGCTGGTGGACGAGCTGCGCGCCTTCTCGCCGATCGCGCAGCGCACGGCGAAGAAGCTCCTGAACGACACCGAGGACGCGACCCTCTCGATCGCCATCGAACTCGAGGGCCATTGCTACAGCCGGCTGCGCCAGTCCGACGACTTCCGCGAGGGCGTCGAGGCCTTCCACGCCAAGCGCAAGCCGAGCTTCCGCGGCTCCTGAAGCCCCGACGATCCCGCCCCGGCCGGCGCCAAGACCGGCAGGGCGGCCTCCCCGCGCGGCCGGCACCGGCCGCGCGATCCCTGACGCTCGCCCGAAGGAGGAACCCCGATGAGTGCCGCCACCGCGATCCCGGCATCCGATCCCGCGCTCGCCAAGCCCACCCCCCGCCAGACCGCGACCGCCGCACTCGCGTCGCTGTTCGGCTGGAGCCTCGACCTCTTCGACCTCTTCATCCTGCTCTACGTGGCGCCCGTCATCGGCGCGCTGTTCTTCCCGGCCGACAAGCCGATGCTGTCGCTCGCGGGAGCCTACGCCTCCTTCGCCGTGACGCTGCTGATCCGGCCTCTCGGCTCGGCCCTGTTCGGCTCCTACGCCGACCGGCTCGGGCGCCGGCGCGCCCTGATGGCCGCGGTCATGGGGGTCGGCCTCTCCACGGCCGCCTTCGGGCTCCTGCCCACGGTGGATCAGGTCGGCTGGCTCGCCACCGCGATCTTCCTCGCGTTCCGGCTGATCCAGGGCATCTTCGTGGGCGGCGTGGTCGCGGCCTCGCACACGATCGGAACCGAATCCGTCCCCGAGCGCTGGCGCGGCCTGATGTCCGGGGCGGTGGGCGGCGGCGGCGCGGCGATCGGCGGCCTCCTGGCCTCGCTGATCTTCACCGTGGTCTCGCTGCTGGCGCCGGGCGAAGCCTTCGCGTCGTGGGGCTGGCGCGTGATGTTCCTCTCCGGCCTGCTGACCTCCGTGGTCGGCCTGTTCCTGTTCCGCAACCTGGAGGAATCGCCGATCTTCCGGCAGCTCCAGGCCGAGAAGGCGGCCCGCCGGGCCGGCGCTCCGGTGGTGGCCTCGCCCCTGCGCGCGCTCGTCTCGGCCGAGCATCGGCGCGCCTTCGTGATCGCGACCCTGGTGTCGTTCGGCGGCGGCGCAGCCTATTACCTCACCTTGGGCTACCTGCCGACGTTCCTCAAGCTCGTGAACGGCGTGCCGAACGCGACCGCCTCGGTCATGCTGGTGGGGGCCAACGTCGCGGCCGCCTTCGGGGCCTGTGCGAGCGGCGAGCTGAGCCAGCACATCGGGCGCAGGGCGAGCTTCCTGATCATGGGCGCCGTGCGGCTCGCCGCCTTCCCGGCCCTGTTCCTCGTCATGGCGCGGTCGTCGGACCCGGCCCTGCTCGCGGCCTGCGTCATGCTCATCGCCTTCATCGCCAATGCGAGTTACGGCCCGCTCCTGATCTTCCTCAACGAGACGTTCCCGACCGCGCTGCGGGCGACCGGCACCGGCCTGACCTGGAACGTCGGCTTCGCCCTCGGCGGCATGCTGCCGACGCTGGTGTCGCTCGCCGTCGACGGTCCGAGCCAGATCCCGATGATGCTCGCGATCTTCACCACCGCCGTCACCGCCGTGTACCTCGTCGGCGCCGTCCTCACCAAGGAGACCAGGGGCAATCTCGACCGCCGCTGAGGGGTGAGCGATCCGGCGAGAGGCGCCTCTCGCCGGATCGCGTTCACAGACGTGTCGACAGGGCACCGGGGCCGCGCGAACCGCTTGCCTTGCGGCGCGGGATCGGCTGTGACGGAGGAGGCCGCCGCACCCCGCCGGAAAGAGCGTGGGGGCCGGCCCGGGAGGATGCCCTGCGATGAACCGATCCGCCGCCGGCCTGTGGGCCGCCCTCGCGCTCTCACTCCTCGCCGGCCCCGCCGCCGCGCAGGTCTCGGACGACGTGGTCCGCATCGGGGTGCTCACCGACCTCTCGGGTCCCTACGCCGACAGCGGCGGGCGCGGCTCGGTCATCGCGGCCGAGATGGCCGCCGCGGATGCGGGCGGCCGGGTGCTGGGAAAGCCGGTCGAGATCGTCTCGGCCGACCACCAGAACAAGCCCGACGTGGCGTCGAGCATCGCCCGGCGCTGGTACGACGTCGACAAGGTCGACGCGATCGTCGACCTGCCGGTCACGGCCATCGCGCTCGCCGTCCAGGCCGTGTCGAAGGAGAAGAACCGCACCGTGATGATCACGGCGGCGGCGACCTCCGACCTCACGGCCAAGACCTGCTCGCCCGTCTCCTCCCACTGGACCGACGACACCCACGCGCTCACCGCCGGCACCGCGCGGGCGGTGTTCGAGCGCGGCGGCAAGTCCTGGTACTTCATCACCGTCGACCACGCCTTCGGGCACGCGCTCCAGAAGGAGGCCACGACCGTCGTCGAGGCGCTCGGCGGCAAGGTTCTGGGCACCTCGCGCCACCCGATCGGCACCGCCGACTACTCGTCCTTCCTGCTCCAGGCCCAGTCCTCGGGCGCCGACGTGGTCGCCTTCGCCAGCGTCGGCGACGATTTCACCAAGGCGATCAAGCAGGCGAACGAGTTCGGCCTGACGCAGGGATCCCAGACCCTCACGGGCTTCCTCGTCTACATCACCGACATCAAGGGGCTCGGGCTGCCGGTCGCGCACGGCCTGACCTTCTCCTCCGCCTTCTACTGGGACCAGAGCGAGTCCTCCCGCGCCTTCGCCAAGCGCTTCCAGGACAAGACCGGCGCGATGCCGACCAAGAACCACGCGCTGATCTACGCCGCGGTGACGCATTACCTGAAGGCGATCGGGCAGGCCGGCACGGACGAGGCGGTGGCGGTCAACAAGGCGATGCGGGCGACGCCGGTCGCCTTCTTCGGCCGCCCCGCGACCCTGCGGGCCGACGGGCGGCTCCTCTACGATCCCGTGCTCTACCGGGTGAAGGCGGAGGGCGAGAGCCGGAATCCCTGGGACCTCTACGAGGCGGTGCGCGCGATCCCGCAGGGCGAGGCCTTCCTGCCCATGAACCCCGCCTGCGCCGGGCCGAACGGGTGAGCGCCGGAGAGGCCGCGCAGGCCCGCGCCTTCGACCTCCGGCGCCTGCCGGAGGGGTTCGTCGAGGACCCCTACCCCGTCTACGCGGCCCTGCGCCGCCACGCGCCGGTCCACGTCTTCGCGGAGGGGCAGGTGCTTCTCACCCGCTACGCGGACCTGGAGCGGGTCTACAAGGACGCCGCCACGTTCCGGTCGGACAAGGTGGTGGAGTTCGGGGCCAAGTTCGGGCCCTCGCCCCTCTACGACCACCACACGGCGAGCCTCGTCTTCAACGACCCGCCGCGCCACACCCGCGTCCGCCGGATCATCGCGGGCGCCCTGACGCCGCGGGCGATCGCCTCGATGGAGGCCGGCATCGTGGCGCTCGTCGACGGGCTCCTCGACGCCGCGGAGGCGCGCGGCCGCATCGACCTGATCGAGGATTTCGCCGCCGCGATCCCCGTCGAGGTGATCGGCAACCTCCTCGGCGTGCCCCGCGCCGAGCGGGGGCCGCTCCGGGCATGGTCGCTCGCCATCCTGGGTGCGCTGGAGCCGGTCCTCGACGCCGCCACGGTGGCGGCCGGCAACCGGGCCGTGACCGAGTTCCGGGACTATCTGGAGCGGCTCGTCGCCGAGCGGCGCCGCCGTCCGGGCGATCCCGAGAAGGACATCCTGACCCGGCTGATCCAGGGCGAGGTCGAGGGGGAGCGGCTCTCGCCGGAGGAGTTGCTGCAGAACTGCATCTTCATCCTCAATGCCGGCCACGAGACCACCACCAACCTGATCGGCAACGGGCTGCACCTGCTGACGCAATGGCCGCAGGCGCGCGCCCGGCTCCTCGCCGAGCCGGCGCTGCTGCGCCAGGGGGTCGAGGAGATGCTGCGCTTCGAGAGTTCGAACCAGCTCGGCAACCGCGTCGCCGCCGAGCCCTTCGCGCTGGGCGGGCGCGATTTCCCGGCGGGCACGCAGATCACGCTCGGGATCGGGGCGGCGAACCGCGATCCCGACCAGTTCCCCGATCCCGACCGGTTCGACGTCGCCCGCGAGCCGAACCGCCACCTCGCCTTCGCGAGCGGCATCCACCAATGCGTCGGCATGAATGTCGCCCGGCTGGAGGGCCGGATCGCCGTCGGGCGCTTCCTGGCGCGGTTCCCGACCTACGACCTGGACGGTCCGCCGATCCGCTCGCGGCGGGTGCGCTTCCGGGGCTTCGTCCGGCTGCCGACGCGGCTCCGGGCCTGATCCGCCCCTGATCCGGTGGCGGCGTTTCTCGCGCCCGGCGGTCAGCCGCCCGCCAGCGCCCGCCCGATCACGATCCGCTGGACGTCGCTCGTGCCCTCGTAGATCTGGCAGACCCGCACGTCCCGGTAGATCTGCTCGACGCCGTAATCCGCGAGGTAGCCGTAGCCGCCGTGGATCTGGATCGCGTCCGAACAGACCTTCTCCGCCATCTCGGACGCGAAGAGCTTGGCCATCGCTGCCTCCTTCAGGCAGGGCTGGCCGGCATCCCGCAGCCGCGCCGCGTGGAGCACGAGCAGGCGCGCCGCCTCGATCTGCGTCGCCATGTCGGCGAGGCGGAAGGAGACCGCCTGGTGGCCGATGATCTTCGATCCGAAGGTCTCGCGCTCACCCGCGTAGCGCAAAGCCGCCTCGAAGGCCGCCCGCGCCATGCCGACCGCCTGCGCGGCGATGCCGATCCGGCCGCCCTCCAGGTTGGCGAGCGCGATGCGAAGCCCCTGCCCCTCCTCGCCGAGCATCAGGTCCGGCGTGAGCTCCATCTCGTCGAAGTGGATCTGGGCGGTGTCCGAGCAGCGCTGGCCGAGCTTGTGCTCGATCGTCCCGACCCGGTAGCCGGGCGTCGTCGTCGGCACGAGGAAGGCCGAGATGCCCCGCTTGCCGGCCGCCGGATCCGTCACCGCGAAGACGATCGCCACATCGGCGTTCCTGCCCGAGGTAATGAACTGCTTGGTGCCGCTCAGGACCCAGCCGTTGCCGGCGCGGCGCGCCCGCGTCTTGAGGGCGGCCGGGTCGGAGCCGGCACCCGGCTCGGTGAGGCAGAAGGCGGCCAGCCTCTCGCCGCGCGCGAGCGGCCGCAGGAAGCGCTGCTTCTGGTCCTCGCTGCCGAAGCGGAGGATCGGCATGCAGCCGACCGAGTTGTGCACGCTCATGATGGTCGAGACCGCGCCGTCGCCCGCCGCGATCTCCTCGATGGCGAGCGCGTAGGCGACGTGGTCGACGCCGGCCCCCTCGTACGCTTCCGGCACCAGCATGCCCATGAAGCCGAGCCGGCCCATCTCGGCGAGCGCCTCGCGCGGGAACTGCGCGGTGCGGTCCCACTCGGCCGAGCGGGGCCTGAGGCGCTCCTGCGCGAAGCTCCGCGCGGTGTCGCGGATCGCGGCCTGTTCGTCGGTCAGCATCGCGCCCTCACCTCTCCCGTCCGTCATGTCCCGTCCGTCATGTCCCATCCGTCATGGGCCCCGGCCTCATTTGGCCTGCATCCGCAGCGCGCCGTCGAGGCGGATGACCTCGCCGTTGAGCATCGGGTTGTCGAGGATCGCCAGGACGAGGCGGGCGTATTCCTCCGGCTTGCCCAGCCGCGGCGGGAACGGCACGGCAGCACCCAGCGAATCCTGCACCTCCTGGGGCAGGCCCTTGAGCATCGGGGTCTCGAACAGGCCGGGCGCGATGGCGCAGACCCGGATGCCGGCAGGCGCGAATTCGCGCGCGGCCGGGAGCGTCAGCCCGACGACGCCCGCCTTCGAGGAGGCATAGGCCGCCTGCCCGATCTGCCCCTCGTAGGCGGCGATCGAGGCGGTCGAGACGATCACGCCGCGCTCGCCCCCCTCCAGCGGGTCGAGGGTGAGCGCGCCCGCCGCCACGAGGCGCATCAGGTTGAAGGTGCCGATCAGGTTGATGCCGATCACCCGCGCGTAGGCGTCGAGGGCGAGCGGGCCGTCGCGGCCGACGATCTTGCCGGCGGTGGCGACGCCCGCGCAGTTGACGAGGATGCGCGCAGGCCCGTGCGCCGCCGCCGCGCGGGCGACCGCCGCCTCGGCGCTCGCCGCGTCGGCGACGTCGCAGGCGATGCCGATGCCGCCGATCTCCGCGGCGACGGCGGCGGCCGCGTCCCCGTTCAGATCGAGGAGAGCGACCCGGGCGCCGCGCCCGGCGAGCGCCCTGGCGGTCGCGGCTCCCAGGCCCGATCCGCCCCCGGTGACGATCGCGGCCTGCCCGTCTGCTCTCATCGATGCCCCTCCTCCTCGGCCCCGCGTCGATCGTTGCGACGCATGGGTCGGTCACCCCGCATCCGCGGGGCTCCGTCGGGGCCGTGATAGCATGAGAGGAGCGGGCGACCGAAGCCGCCCCGCCCTGCGTCAGACCGCCTGGACCTCCGCCTCCCGCGGCCAATAGCGGAGGGATGCGCAGGCGGTGAGGAAGCCCGCGACGTCCTTCGGGCCGCTTAGCGGGATGCAGCCCTCGTCCGGCGCGCTCAGGCCGGCCTTGTCGAAGAGGGGCTTGGCCGTCGGCGCGAAGGCGATGAACTTCGCGTGCGCGTAGGCGTCGCTGACGAAGTCGCGGGCGGTCGCCTCCCGGGCGAGCAGCGCCGCGCCCTCCGCGGAGGGCAACAGAGCCACGGCGTCGTAGAGCACGGACGGGCCGCCATTCACCTTCTGCTGCGCCGGATGGTGGCTCCCGTCGCTCGCCGTGACGCCCCCGATCGCCGGCGCCACGAGTTCGAGCATCGCCCCGGCCGCCTCGACCGCCTCGCGCAGGGCGGCGAGCAGGGCGGCATCGACCCCGTCCGTGACCAGCGCGCCGACCTTGCGGCCAGTGAACGCCTTCGGCCCGTTCAGCAGGATCGACAGGGCCGGCGAGGGCGGCAGGTCCGTCACCACCGGCCGCGCCGGCGGGGCGGCGGGCGGCAGCGCGCCGAGACCCAGCCCCTCCGCCACGGCCGTCGCCAGTTCCTCGTCGACGTTGCGCAGGTGCGAGACCATCCGGGCGCGGATCGCCGGCGTCTCGACCTTGCTCAGCTCGAATACGAAGGCGTTGCGGATATGCGTGCGCTCGGTCGGGGTCTGGCTGAGATAGAACTGCCGGGCCTGGCTGTAATGGTCGGCGAAGAGCTCCGCCCGCAGGCGGCGCTTTGGCCCGGCCTCCTCGATCGGGGCGCTACGGAAGCCCGTCTCGCGGCATTCGCGCGGGCCGCCGGCCTCGCCCCAGGAATTCGGCTCGTAATTGGCCCGGCCTCGCGGGTTGCGCATCGCCATGTGGCCGTCCTGCTGGAAGTTGCGGACCTCCACCTTTGGGGCATTGACCGGGATGTGGGTGAAGTTCGGCCCGCCGAGCCGCTTCAGCTGCGTGTCCAGGTAGGAGAAGTTGCGGCCCTGCAGCAGCGGGTCGTTGGTGAAATCGATGCCCGGCACGATGTTCTGCGTGCAGAAGGCGACCTGTTCGGTCTCGGCGAAGAAGTTGTCGACATTGCGGTCGAGGACCAGGCGCCCGACCGTGCGGATCGGGACCAGCTCCTCGGGGATGATCTTGGTCGCGTCGAGTACGTCGAACGGGAACTGGTCCGCGAAGGCGTCGTCGAAGAGCTGCAGCCCGAGCTCCCATTCCGGGTAGTCGCCGGCCTCGATCGCGTTCCAGAGGTCGCGGCGGTGGAAGTCGGGATCGGCCCCGTTGAGCTTGACGGCCTCGTTCCAGACCACCGATTGCAGCCCGAGCTTCGGCTTCCAGTGGAACTTGACGAAGGTCGAGCGCCCCTCGGCGTTGACGAGCCGGAAGGTGTGGACGCCGAACCCCTCCATGAAGCGGAAGGAGCGCGGCAGCGTGCGGTCGGACATGATCCACAGGGCCATGTGCGTGGCCTCGGGACTGAGCGAGATGAAGTCCCAGAAATTGTCGTGCGCGGTCTGGGCCTGCGGGAAGCCGCGGTCGGGCTCCTGCTTGGCGGCGTGGACGAGGTCCGGGAACTTGATGGCGTCCTGGATGAAGAAGACCGGGATGTTGTTGCCGACGAGGTCCCAGTTGCCCTGCCTCGTGTAGAACTTCACCGCGAAGCCGCGCACGTCGCGGGCGACGTCCGGCGAGCCCTTGTTCCCGGCGACCGTGGAGAAGCGCAGGAACACCGGCGTGCGCTCGCCCTTGCGCTGGAACAGGTCGGCCGAGGTGAGGTCGGCCAGGGAGTCGGTGGTCTCGAAGGTGCCGTGCGCGCCGAAGCCGCGCGCATGCACGACGCGCTCGGGGATGCGCTCGTGGTCGAAGTGGAAGATCTTCTCGCGGAAGTGGAAATCCTCGAGGAGCGTCGGGCCCCGCGGCCCGACCTTCAGGGAGTTCTGGTCGTCCGAGACCGGAACGCCCTGCTGGGTGGTCAGGACGGGGATCGGCCCGCCCGCGACCTGGTGTGTCTCGCCGCCTGCGCCGCGCAGGATCGTGGCGTCTCCGAGGGCGACCGTGTCGAGGTCGTCGGGCGAGGCTGGGCTCATCGCGGTCTCCACTTTCGCCGCCAACCCCCCGGGAGTACCGACCGTTCCTTCCCCCAACGTCGTCGACCCGAGATATCGGCCGCCCGCCGCCGCCGCGCTCACGCGCCGGCATGCTCGGCGACGTAGCGGCCCAGCGCGCTCGCGGCGTTGAGCATGTGGGCGCGCATCCGCCGGGCCGCAGCCTCGCCGTCGCCCTCGGCGATGGCGCGCAGGATCTCGCCGTGCTCGGCCCGCGAGCGGTGGATGCGGCTGCCGTGGCGCAGCTGCGTGCGGCGGAAGGCCGAGAGGCGGCCGCGGATCGCCAGCGCCTGCTCGGCCATGAAGCCGTTATGGGTCGCCCGGTAGAGCGCCTCGTGGAAGGCGCGGTTGAGGGCGTCGTAGGCATCGTGGTCCTGCGCGGCGGCCGGGGCCTCGGACTGGTCGTGCAGGTCCATGAGCGCGCTCAGTTCGAGCGGCGTGATCCGGTAGGTGGCGAGCCGCACGCAGAGCGCCTCGACCTCCGCGGAGGTCTCGAACATCTCCATGATGCGCTCGGGCGTCATGCGGGTCACCACCACCCCGCGCCGCGGCCGCACCTCCACGAGGCCGCTCGAGGCCAGCTGCCGCAGCGCCTCCCGGACGGGGGTCCGTGAGGCGCCGAAGCGGTCCGCGAGGTCCTGCTCGTCGAGGGCGACGCCGGCGGCGAGCGCCCCGGAGGCGATCTCGTCCGTCAGCGCGTTGCGGATCTGGTCGGAGAGCAGGCCCCGTCCCGCGTCGCTCGCGTCCATCGGACGAACCCTCCCGCGCGGCCCAGTCCCGGCCGCCTCAGCCCACCAGGGCCCGCACGATCAGGAAGAACAGCGACGGGCCGACCAGGCACCCGATGCCGGTGTGGAAGGTCGCCGTCAACGCCCCGTAGGGCACCAGCCGCGGGTCGGTGGCGGCGAGCCCCCCCGCGACCCCGCTCACCGTGCCCATCAGCCCGCCATAGGCCATCGCCGAGCGCGGGTTGTCGAGGCCGATCAGCCGCGCCACCAGGGGCGTGCCCACCATCACCATCACGGCCTTGGTAACGCCGGTGGCGATCGAGAGCGCCATCACGGTCGAATCTGCGCCGAGGGCCGCGCCCGTGACCGGCCCGACGATGTACGTGATGGCGCCCGCGCCGATCGTGGTGACCGACACCGCGTCGTGGTAGCCGAAGGCGAGTGCGGTGAGCGTGCCGACGATGAAGGGCAGCACGGTGCCGAGCGCCAGGGCGACGATGCCGAGGATCCCGGCCCGGCGCGCCTCGATCACGTCGACCTCGAAGGCGGTGGCGACGATGGCGAAGTCGCGCAGCATCGCCCCGCCCATCAGGCCGATGCCGGCGAAGGCCGGGATGTCGGCGAGCCCGCGCTTGCCCCCGGTGACGACCCCGCCGGCATAGGCCAGCACGAGGCCGAGCACGATGGCGATGGCCGAGCCGTGAACGCGGCCCCGGGTCAGGCGTTTGCCGATCAGGTTCGACACCAGCATCAGCCCGCCGACGACCGCGAAGGCCGCGACCAGGCTCTGCTCGACGAAGACGTGTTCGATCATGTGCAGCATGGCGCCTACCTCCGGGTCGCGGCGGGAACGGGAGCCTCGTCGGTGTCGCCGCCGATGACCGAGCCGCCATGCGCGACCTCGGGGCTGCTCTCCGCCGAGCGGCCGCCGAGCCGCCCGAGCAGGGCGGTGGCCGCGAAGCACAGCAGCACGCTGCCGACCGAGGCGATGAGCACGATCGGGCCGCCGCTCAGGGCCGCCACCACGTTCTGCTGCGCGGCCATCGCCACCACGATCGGGATGTACATGGTGGCCCAGAACTCGACGCCGAGCTTGGTGCCGTGGCCGAGGCGGCCGTGACGGATGAGCCAGATCCGGGCGGCGATGAGCAGCATCATGGCGAGGCCGACGCCGCCGACATTGGCCTTCACGCCGAGCACGCTCCCGAGCAGGTCGCCCAGGAACACGCCCACGAGGGTGCAGAGCGCGAGCAGCGCCACGCCGAGGATGGTCATCGGCCGCCTCCCCGTCGCGCCCTGGACGGTCCGCGCGCCGGGCCCCGCCCGGTCTTCCCGTATGCACCCGTCATGGGGCGTCTCCTCCTGCGTCCGCGTTCTCGCGGTTGACCGGATTATGTATGCACACTCTTGACGAGTACGCAATACAGAATACAAAGATGCGAAATCTCCATGGCCGGGAATACGCGAAACCGGCAAGACCGGGCGGTGCGCATACGCGGTGCGCGGCAGGGAGCGGCGGATGAGTGATTGGCGTCAGGAACGGGCGGCCCGCGACGCGCGGATCGAGGCGGGCCGCGCCCACGCCGCCGGCAAGGTCGTGGCCGCGGAGCGAGCGGTCGACCTGCTCGAGGCGATCCTGCGGCCCGGCGACCGGGTCTGCCTGGAGGGCGACAACCAGAAGCAGGCCGATTGCCTCGCCCGCGCGCTGAGCGCCTGCGACCCTGGCCGGGTGCACGACCTGCACATGGTCCAGTCCGGCATCGTGCTGCCGGAGCACCTCGACATCTTCGAGCAGGGGATCGCCCGGCGGCTCGACTACTCCTATTCGGGGCCGCAGGGGGCGCGCATCGCGCGGATGCTCTACGGCGGGCAGATCGCGCTCGGCGCGGTGCACACCTACCTGGAGCTGTTCGCCCGCTACTTCGTCGACCTGACGCCGAACGTGGCGCTGATCGCGGGCGTCTCGGCGGACCGGGACGGCAACCTCTACACGGGGCCGAACACCGAGGACACGCCGACCGTGGTGGAGGCCACCGCCTTCAAGAACGGCGTCGTGGTGGCGCAGGTGAACCAGATCGTCGACCGCGTGCCCCGCGTCGACATCCCGGGCGACCGGGTCGACTTCGTGGTCGAGGCGGACAGGCCCTTCTACGTCGAGCCGCTCTTCACCCGCGACCCGGCGGCGATGACCGAGACCCAGATCCTGATGGCCATGATGGCGATCAAGGGGATCTACGCGGAATACGGCATCCGCCGGCTCAACCACGGCATCGGCTTCGGGACGGCGGCGATCGAGTTGCTGCTGCCCACCTACGCCGAGCGCCTCGGCCTCAAGGGCAAGATCGCCACCCACTGGGCGCTCAACCCGCACCCGACCCTGATCCCGGCGATCGAGTCGGGGTGGGTCCGCCAAGTCCATTGCTTCGGCTCGGAGGTCGGCATGGACCGCTACATCCGCGAGCGGCCGGACATCTTCTTCACCGGGGCCGATGGCTCGCTCCGCTCGAACCGGGCCTTCTGCCAGACCGCCGGCCTCTACGCCTGCGACCTGTTCATCGGCTCGACCCTGCAGATCGACCTGATGGGCCATTCCTCGACGGTGACCCAGTCGCGGGTGGCGGGGTTCGGCGGAGCGCCCAACATGGGCTCGGACCCGCACGGGCGCCGCCACCCCTCCGACACCTGGATGAAGGCCGGGCGGGAGGCGCAGGTGACGGGCGATCCGGCGCTGATGCGCGGGCGCAAGCTGGTGGTGCAGATCGTCGAGACCTTCGGCGACAAGCTCGTCCCGGCCTTCGTGGAGAAACTCGACGCCCTCGAACTGGCGAGAACGCTCGGGCTCGAACTCGCCCCCGTGATGGTCTACGCCGACGACGTCACCCACATCGTCACCGAGGAGGGCATCGCCAACCTCCTCCTGTGCCGCACGCCCGACGAGCGCGAGCAGGCGATCCGCGGGGTGGCGGGCTACACCGAGATCGGCCGCAAGCGCGACCGGGCCATGGTCGAGTCCCTGCGCGAGCGGGGCATCGTGCGCCGCCCGGAGGATCTCGGCATCGAACCCCTCGATGCCGACCGCTCGCTGCTCGCGGCGCGGTCGATCAAGGACCTCGTGCACTGGTCGGGCGGGCTCTACGAGCCGCCGGCCAAGTTCCGCAACTGGTGAGTTCCGCAACTGGTGAGTTCCGCAACGGGTGAGGCCGCCGCCATGGAAAAGCTGAGCTTCCGACACACCACCCGCGCGGCGCTCGCCGGCACCCGCGCGCAGGCGATCACCGGGGTGGTCGCCTCGGGCAACCTCGAAGTGCTGCTGGAGCGGGCGCTGCCCGCCACCGCCTGCACGGTCGAGATCGAGACGCCGATCCGCGGCTACGGCGACGTCTGGGAGGCCGTGGTGGCGGATTTCGTCGCCCGCGCGCAGCCCGGCGGGATCCGCATCACCGTCAACGACGGCGGCGCGCGCCCCGACACCGTGTCTCTGCGCCTCCTTCAGGGCGCCCGGCTGATGGAGGCGTGACGTGAGCGAGCGGATCACCGACCCTTCCTCCGCCAGCTGGTACGAGGCGAGCGCCCGCGCCCGGCTCGACGGCCTTCTCGACCCCGGCAGCTTCCGCGAGATCATCGGGCCCGAGCAGCGCCGGATGAGCCCGCACCTGCCGCTCTTCGACCTGCCGCGGGCCTTCGACGACGGGATGATCGTCGGCGCGGGCCGCCTCGACGGCGCGCCCGTCCTCGCCGCCGCCCAGGAGGGCCGCTTCATGGGCGGCGCCTTCGGGGAGGTGCACGGGGCCAAGCTCGTGGGCCTGCTCCGCGCCGCCCTGGCGCACAGGCCCGCGGCCGTGCTGATCCTGTTCGACACCGGCGGCGTGCGCCTGCAGGAGGCCAATGCCGGCGAGACCGCCATCGCCGAGGTGATGCGGGCGATCACGGAGGTGCGCGCGGCGGGCGTGCCGGTGATCGGGCTGATCGGCGGCCGGGCCGGCGCCTATGGCGGCGGCGGGCTCATTGCCGGCACCTGCTCGCGGCTCGCCGTCTCGGAGGGCGGGCGCATCAGCGTCTCGGGGCCGGAGGTGATCGAGACCAACAAGGGCGCGGAGGAGTTCGATTCCCGCGACCGGGCCCTGGTCTGGCGGACCATGGGCGGCAAGCACCGGCGCCTCGTCGGCGGCGCGGATGCCTTCGTGGACGACAGCGTCGCGGCGTTCCGGCGGGCGGCGCTGGCGCTGATCGCCGACAGCCCCGCCTTCGACCTCGCGACGCTGGAGGCCGAGCAGGCGCGGCTGGAGGCCCGCCTCGCGCGCTTCGGGGATTGCCGGGACGCCACCGAGATCTGGGCCCGGCTCGGGGTCAACGATCCGGCCGCGGTCCCGGGCCTCGCGACCGCCGATTTCGACGCCCTGCTGGAGAGCCTCGGAGAGATCGCCCATGACGCTCGCTGAGATCCTGTCCTCGCTCTTCCCCGAGGGCCACGACGTGACGGTGGCGGACGGGCTCGTCGCAGGGGACGGGCCGTTCCGGGGCGGGCGCCTCGCGGTGATCGGCATCGACGGCGACACGGCGCTCGGCGTCGAGGGCGCCTGCCGGCTCGCCGGCCATGTCCTCGACGTGGTGCGCCGGGGCGGCGGCACGCCGATCCTGGTGGTGGTCGATTCCGACAGCCAGCGGATGAGCCGGCGCGACGAACTCCTCGGCCTCAACGAGTATCTCGCCCATCTCGCCAAGACGCTGCTGCTCGCCGATGCCTCCGGCCACCCGACGGTCGGGCTGATCTACGGCCACTCGGCGGCCGGCGCCTTCATCGCGACGGCGCTGGCGACCCGGGTGCTGGTCGGGCTGCCGGGGGCCAATCCGAGCGTGATGGACCTGCCCTCCGTCGCGCGGGTGACGAAGCTGCCCCTCGACACACTGGAGGCGATGGCCAAGGACACGCCGGTCTTCGCGCCCGGCCTCGACAACATGGTGCAGACCGGGGCGGTCCGGGCCGTGCTCGATCCGGCGCGCCCACTCGGGCCCCAGGTCGCGGCCCTGATCGACGACCTGCCGGCGGCGGACGACCGCGACCGGCTCGGGCACCAGCGCGGCGGCCGCCCGGTCGCCGCCGAGATCGCCGCGCAGGTGGTGCGGGACGCGCGCCTTGGCTGAGTGCTTGCGGCGCCACGACCTCCTCGCCGTGGCGCCGGAGGCCTGGGAGACGGTGCTCGCCGGGCGGCCGGACCTCGCGGGCGTGCCCCACCTCGCCGCCTGGGCGGCGGAAGGCCGGCCGGTGATCGTCCGCCGCGCGCATCCGGACGAGGATCCCGGGCCGGTGCCGGTCGGCCTGCCGCTGCCGCCGCGCGACGGCAAGCGGCGGATCGGGCTCGGGCTGCCGCCGGGGGGCGTGCGGAGGCGGGCGCCCGTGACCCTCGCGGAGGCCGCGGGGGCGTGCCCGGAGGAATGGCGGCCGACCGTCGCGGAGATCGGCGACCTCGCGGCGCGCCACGCGTTGGTGCCGCACCTGTTCGGGAGCCTGCTCTGGCAGGTGCTGACCGGCCTGCCCTACCTCGCGGCAGGGTCCGACCTCGACCTGCTCTGGCCCGTTCCGGGTGCGGTTCCGCCCGGCCTCCTCGACGGGATCGCGGCCATCGACGCCAGGGCGCCGATGCGCCTCGACGGCGAGATCCTGCTCGCGGATGGCGGCGGCGCGAACTGGCGCGAACTGCACGCCGCCGCGCCCGGCGACACCGTCCTCGTCAAGCACCGCGACCGGATCGCGCTCTGCGCCGCATCCGCGATCCTCGCCGGAGAGGCCGCATGACGTCGTCGCCGATCCTCGACGAGCCCGGAACTCCCACCCCACCCTCCCCCCTCTGCGGGGGAGGGTGCCCTGCGGAGCAGGGCGGGAGAGGGGAACCACGCTTCAGGATTTGGCTGAATCGCGGTGCAGGGCGCCACCTGGATCAGCGTCGCGCTGCCCCTCTCGGCGGGACTTCGTCCCGCTGCGCTCACTTCGTTCGCCACCCTCCCCCGCAGAGGGGGGAGGGTTCGCCCCGCCGCGCGATCCATGACCTCCCCGACAGGCTGGCGGCCGCGGAAGCGGCTCAGCCTCGGGAACGCATCCGGGCCATCGCCACCATCGCCACCCTCTGCCTCCACCTCGAACTCGACACCTACCCGAAGCCCGGCCTCGTGAGCCACGTCGATTCCGGCAGCCACGCGGACATGGACGCGGCGACCTTCCGGGCCAGCGCCGCCGCCATCGCGCCCTTCCTGGCCGACCTCGCGGAGGCCGGGGCGGCGGGCGCGCCGATGCCGGCCCTGCGGCGCATCGGTCTCGCCGCGGAGGTCGCCATGCGCGAGGCGACGGGCGGCGTGAACACCCACCGGGGCGCCATCTTCGGGCTCGGGCTGCTCTGCGCGGCGGCTGGGGCCGTCCCGGATCCGAGGCCGGGCGCCCTCGGGAGTCTCGTCCGGGAGCGCTACGGCGCGGCGATCCTCGACGGCCCGGTGCTTCTCCACGCGCCGGGCGCGCGGGCGCGGCGACGCCACAGGGTCGGTGGGGCGCCGGCCGAGGCGGCGGCGGGCTTCCCGTCGCTCTACCGGGTCGGCCTCCCGGCCCTGCGCCGGGCGCGCGCCCGGCGGCCCGGGGATCCGGAGGCGGCCCGCGTCGAGGCCTGCCTCGCGCTCATCGCGGATCTGGAGGACACGAACCTGCTGCACCGGGGCGGGGCCGAGGGCTACGCCTTCGCTCGGGAAGCCGCCGCGCGATTCATCGCGGAGGGCGGCGTGGCGCGGGACGATTGGCGGTCGCGCGCCGGGGCGCTGCACCGCGCCTTCGTGGCCCGCAACCTCAGCCCCGGCGGCGCGGCCGACCTCCTCGCCATGACCCTGTTCGTCGACCGGATCGAGGGCGCGCGGTGACGCTCGCCGTCCTGCTCTCCGGCCAGGGCGGTCAGCATCCCGGGATGTTCGCGCTGACGGCCGAGCGGCCGGCCGCCCAGCCGATCTTCGCCACCGCCGCGCGCCTCCTCGGGCGCGACCCGCGCGACCTCGCCCGAGAGGGCGGCGAGGCCCTGCACGAGAACCGCACCGGCCAGATCCTGTGCTGCGTGGCCGCACTCGTGGGCTGGACGATCGTCGCCGAGGCGCGCCCGGCCCGCGTCGTCGTGGCGGGCTACAGCATCGGCGACCTCGCGGCCTGGGGCTGCGCCGGCCGGCTCGCCCCGGAGGCGGTCCTGCGGCTCGCCGCGGCCCGGGCCGAGGCCATGGACGCCGCCTGCCCCCCCGGCTTCGGCCTCGCCGGGATCCGCGGCCTGCCCTTGGCGGCGATCGAGGTCCTGGCCGCGCGGCACGGCGCCCACCTCGCCATCCGCAACGCACCCGACAGCGCGGTGGTCGGCGGCGCGGCTCCGAACCTGGAGGCGCTCTGCGCCGATTCCCTGGCGTCGGGTGCGGCGCGGGCCGTGGTGCTGCCGGTGCGGACCCCCTCGCACACGCCGCGCCTCGCCCGCGCCAGCGAGACCTTCGCGGCCCGTCTGGCGGCGGAGACACCGCTCCGCCTGCCTCCGGGGGCGCCGCGGCTGATCAGCGGCCTCGACGGTGCGCCGATCTTCGACGCCCGGGCCGGATTCGACAAACTGGCGCGCCAGATCTCGCGGACGATCGACTGGGCCGCCTGCCTCGACGCCTGTCGCGAGGCCGGGGCCGACACGGTCCTGGAACTCGGCCCGGGCCACGCCCTCGCCACCATGGCCCGGGACGCGATCCCGCAGGCGCGGATCCACGCCCTCGACGCCTTCCGCTCGACGGAGGGCGTGATCGCGTGGCTGAAAGGCCGGTGAGCGATCGGCGGTGCCCACCCGGAGCCGGTGCGACCGGCTGAGCGCGGACCGATCCGCCGCGGGCGCCTAGGACAACGCTCTCTTGCCGGCAGGAGGGACGGGCGGCGACCCGTCCGGGCGCCGGCGACGGTCGGGCAGACACCCTCCCCGGTGCGTGCGACCTATCCGGACGAGAGTCTTGTCGCCCGCACGACACGGCGGGATATGCCGGCCGGAAGCGCTCGGGCAGGCCTCGAAATCACTCGGCGCGCTGCCACGACCGGGACATGCGGCGGAGGCGTAGAGGCTTTCCTGCGTCAGACGATGACTGGGATGCGAGGAAGCGGCAGCCCGGAATACTGATGCTCTCCGCGGTGAGTAACTTGCATATCACACGGACTCATTTATTCTGATGCATTCACCACACGAGTTGACAGCGATGTCGGACCATCAGGCGGCGCATACCCGTGACCGGCATGGCGTCTTCTTTCGCGCCTCAGCAAACACGTTGGCGGGCTTCTTCTTCGCATCGCTCCTGAGTACGTCGATCATCATCCTTTCGAGCATTCCTCCCATCGCCGGGCCATTCCTTGCCATCAAACGCCTCGGAGTCGATCTCGGGATGGAGATCCATGCCGAAATATACGCTCGAGTGAGGCGGGAACTTTCGCAGTCGAAGCTGGAGCCGCGCCTCGTTTTTCTCGATATCACCCAGGTGGCCTGCGAGACATCTTTGAAGCCGGCGATCGAACGCTGCCGGGCCGGCCATCCGGCCCAGCCGGAACTCGTCTACGATGTCCTGGCAGCGACGCTCGGCGGCGCGAAGCGACCGGCCGTCGTGATCGTCGACGCGGCGCTCGTCGACCGGAAGGCGGCGCCGGACTGGCCTCCGCCCGGGCAGCCACCCCTTCGCAGCGCCGGGACACCGGTGATCTACGCGGTGACCGGCCGCGTTACGGATGAGCCGGGAACGATCTGGCTCGACGCGCGCGACGACCCGGTCGCCGCGGGCGTGCTCGACAAGGACGGTGCCTTCGACGCACTCGCCCAAACCTTCATCGACACCGACGACACCGACGACATGCTGCGCCGCTACGCGCCGGCCCTCCTCACGCGCCCGGCCGCGGGCGGGCAGCGGGAATTGAAGCCGACGGTGGCCATGGCCGCTGCCGTGGCGGTCGCGGAAGGACCGAAGGCGCTCAGCAAGCTCGTGGCCGATCTCAAGAGCGGCGCGACGGGGCGCTGCGACACGGCGCGGGCGGCCGGGCACGGCGCGCCCGAGCACGGCGCGCAGGCCGGCGGACATGGGTTCGGCTACGGCTTCGACCCCGACCTGATCTGCCTCTCGGCACTGACGCCCAGCACCGCGGACCGGTCGCGCGTGCGGGTGCCCGAATTGCTCTTCACGCTACGATCGCTCGCCTATCCGCGCGGCCGCGCGCCAGCTCCGACCGCGATCACCGCCTCCGCCGAGGACAATCTCGAACGCGCCGCCTCCCTGCGGGTCCCCGTGACCGACGTCGCGCAGTTCCGGCAGCGGCCCGCCAGCCTCATCCGGTTGTTCGACGGGGCCGTCGTCGTGATCGGGACCTCTGCGGCGAGCGCGCGGGACGTGCACGCAACGCCCATCGGAACGATGGCTGGCGCCGAAGTGGTCCTCAACGCCGTCCGCGCGTTCCTGAGCTTCCCGGTCACCCGTCATCCGACGCTCCTGGTAGAGCTGCGTCACGAACTCGAACTCGTCTCGGGCGCGTCGATCATGTTCCTGGTGATCTGGTGCGCGATCGAGCTCCTGGCGAGCAAGATCGCGGGCGCATCTTTACCGACGGGTATCGTGCTGCGCGCGGCGATCGGTGCGACATTCGTTTCGGGCATCGCCGTGATCATCCTGGCGCTGCTGTACTGGGACGTCCGGCGCAACGTGCCTGACGTGGGCCATGGCATGCCTCCGCCGGATATACTTACTCCGATCTTCGCCCTGTCGCTCGAGGGATTCGCGAAGGCCTCCAAATGGATGCTGGTCGTCTTTCATACCATGGCGGATCGATGCCTCGAGCGGGCGCTGTCATGGATCGGTCCGTCCGTGAGCATTCTCCGGCCGAGAGTCAGCCGGCCCGTCGGAGGACCGGCCGCAAGCCCAACGGCATCGAGCGGAGTCGAGGAGCGAGGCGAATGACCAAACGCTGGGACATCGACGCTGTCGGTCGGTCCGACGCAGGTCTGGGTCCATCGCCGGCGACCGTCGGCCATCGCGCGGATCCTGCATCCCGAGCGCGGCGCGCCGTGCGGGCGGCGCTGTCGGCCGCGGCCCTGCTGTCGAGCTTCCCCGGCATCGCGGCCTCCCCGGACGCGCCGTCGGCGATCAGCGAGAAGGAGGTCCTGCGGGCTGACGCCTACGTCGCCGAGTACAGCACGGCGACGGGCGGCCGTGCCGTCCTGCGCCGGCGCGGCCAGACCGACGCTGAGATCGAGCCGGGGCAGCTCTTGTACAGCGGCGACATGGTCGAGATCACGGCAGGACGGCCCCGCGTGGCGATCAAGGCGCCCGGCCGAGCCCGGCCCTTCTATCTTCCCGAGGACGGGACCGCGTTCCGGGTCGCGCCCCGGCCGGGAGAACCAAGCGAGATGGCCCGCCTCCCGGGCTGGGTGCTGGGGCTGTTCGAGCCTCGGCGCCTGACGCTGGAGCGCACCACGATGGCCCGCGATGCGAGGGGTGCGGATCCCGGCGCGGGGAGAGACGCGGCCGGCTGCGGTCCGTCGGCTGCCGGGGCCGGATCCGTCCTGCGGCCCGCCCCGCAGGTTCTCGCGGCCGACCGGTCCCGCGTGACCGTCGTCTGGTCGCACCTGCCCGTGGCGCGCGTCGATCTCCGCAGCAGAACCGGGTCGGTTCTGGCGTCGAGAGCAGTGGCCGGGCGCAGCACCGCGCTGGACATCGGCCCGACCGACCGGAACCGCGTCGATCGGATCAGCCTCTTCGGGGAGGACGGGCGCCCCCTGATGGAGATTCCGGTGCGGTTCGCCGCTCTGGCCGCGGGTTCCGTCCCCGCGTCGGACGGCCGGCGCCTCGCCGAGACGCTGAGCGGCCTCAGGACCCGGTGTGCCCGGCGGGACGAGCACACGCTGGAGGCGATCTCGCGCATTGCCGACCTGCGCGAGCGCTCGCTTGCCGCGTTGGTGGTCTTCGAGGCGATCGCGGACGGCGAGGTGCGCTGGTGACCGCGCGACAGGGCGCTAACGCACGACCTCGTCGCGGGCGAGGATGAGCGTGGCGCCCGCCCGGCCGACCGGAGGCGCCACCTCTGTCCGGCGCTGCCGCGCGAAGGCCTGACACATGGCGACGTACCGCGTCCAGCTCGACGCGTAGCCCATCTCCCCGGCCTTCTCGTAGAGTTCGCAGGCCTTCTGCCGATCGCGCGTCCCGCCCATGCCTTGATCGTAGTACTGAGCCAGATTCTCGGTGGCCTGCCCGCTGCCGAGGCGGGCCGCAATCTCCCAGTAGCTCTTGGCCGCGGCCAGGTGTTCGGGGGCGTCCGTCCAGTCGCGATACAGGCTGCCGAGGTGCAGGATCGCCCGGCGGTGGCCGGATTCCGCCGCCGTCTTGAAGTAGGCTTCGGCGAGCCGGTAGTTCTTCGGCCCGCCGCGGCCGCGATAGGCCATGATACCGAGCCAGAAGGCGGCTTCGGGATCGCGGCGGTCGTAGGCGCGGCGAAGATAGCGGACGCCCGACGCGTAGGCCGCGTCCGATCCGGAGGGGAAGTAGGGCGGGACCTGCCCGCGGATCGTCATGAGGCCGAGAAAGGTCTCGGCACGGGCATTGCGCGACATCGCGCTGCGGAGATACGCGTAGGCGTCTTCGGAATAGTCCTGCCGGCCGTCGGCGTTCTCAGCGTAGACCATCTCGACCAGTGCCGTCTCGGCGGCGGCGTAGCCGCCCTCCGCAGCCGCCTCGAAGGCGGCACGCGCCTTGTCGTCCTCCAGGTTCGCCCAGTAGGCGCGCCCGAGCTGGAACTGCAGGCGGATGTCGGCGCGGCCGGCCCGCAGGGCGGCCTCGCACGCCTCGATGGCCGGCACCGCATCGACGAACTCGCGGTACACGCCCGGCACGCCGCGAGGCTTCTGCTCGTCGTCCGGGGCGGCCGCGAGCTGGTCGCAGCGCTGGGCCGCCTCCGCCCCCTGCGCCGGGATCTTGAGCGGCAGGCCCGGCTGCGACGGTTTGATCCAAGGGGCGGACGTCACGAGGAAGAAGTCGTCGGTGATGTTGTTGACGTAGGTCGGCGTCTGCACCCGACGCGGGTCGCCCTGGCTGACCAGGCGCTGCACCTCCGCGCGCACGTTGCGGGCGACCTGCTCCAGCGGCCGCGGCGCCATCAGGAGATGCTTCAGGAGGACTCGGGTGAACACCGAGTTGCGGACCGGATCATCCTCGCCGAGCCGGTCGAGGGCTTGCTGCTGCGGCCCGGCCGAATACATCTCGAAAGACTCGGCCCGGACCCCGGTCGGGATCGGCAGCGGGGTCCGGATGATGATGCGCAGCGGGCCGTCATACCCGTTGGACAGCTCGAATGGATTCCTTCGGCAGGTGTCGACGATCACGATGGCGAAGCGCGCGCCACGGTTCTGGAAGACGTTGATCACGCGTTCGGCCGAGAGGGACTGGTTCTGGATGCCCCTGACCTGATCCTTGCTGAACCGCTGGATATCCGACGGCATCAACAGATCCTGCGCGCCGTCGTTGTATCCGTGCCCTGCGAAGAAGAAGAGGGCCGTATCGCCCTCCCTGATCTTGTTTGCGAAGGTGTTCATTGCCTCATTCATAGCCTCGTAGGTGACGTTTCGCTGCAGGGTGACGTCGTCGAAGCCGACCTGCCGCAGGGTCGAGGCCATGCTGTCGGCATCGTTCTCGGCATTCCGCAGCAGGGGGATGTGGTCGTACCGATCCACGCCGATGACGAGTGCCAGCCGGCGCTGCGCCCAGGCCGCCGTGTTCGGCAGCACCAGGACGGCGACGAGCAGCAGCCGGGAGAACCAGGCGGGCATGGGAGCGCTCCAACGAAGGATCCGATCGGGCTTCAATAAAAAACGCATCACCGCACATTAACTAACTTAGCCGCCAGAGGTTTCAATGGAGCATGTACCGTTCAAGAAAAATTCGAGATGCACCACATAGTGATGGTCGACAATTCTCCTATCACAATTGCCAATAATGTTGTATTTTAAAACAAATCTTTCATTCGATTGACAGTAAAAGTCATTTTGAAAGATGGTTTTTTTCTGTAATCGATATTCAACAAGCAGCTTTATTGAAATAAAGATTGAAACGATGTCATATTAATACACGTATTTTGAAGCAAATTACGATGCACTTGCATCGGAACGCCAGTAAGATCTGAGGAACGGTCTGAATCGACGCTGAGAGACGATGACGAGAGAGGGGTGACCAGCGGCTTCGCCCGCTCGTTCACGCGGCCCCGGCACGATGCCGGGGCGCATCGCGGTCGAGCGTGGCCCGCAGGCGGCGGGTGAGCGGGCGCTCGATCAGGCGGTAGGTCAGGAGCGCGGCCGCGATGCTCCCGGCGAGCATGAGGGTGCCGATGCCGATCCCGCCGAGAACCGGGACGAGGCCGAGCCGGGTGGCCGCCTCGCGCACGGCCCGCAGGGCGAAGGGATGGACGAGGTAGAGCGCGTAGGAGGCGTCCCCGAGGGCCACGACCGGGCGCGGCGCGGAGGCGCGTTCGGCGAGGCCGGAGGCCGCCACCAGCATCGCCGCCGGCACGCCCGCCCAGAGCGGGCGGGCGAACCCGGACACCTCGCCCCCGCCGCAGGACGCGAGGCCGATCACGGCGCCGAGCCCCAGCGCGACGCACACAGGCCTGCCGAGCCGCCCGCCGCCCCGGTGGATCAGTCCGAGCGCGGCGCCGAGCAGGAACTCGACGACGATCGGGTCGGACCAGAAGGCGAGCGGCGCCGGGAGCGGCCGGATCGCGGCGCCCAGACCGATCAGCAGCGCGAAGAGGCCCGCGATCCAGGCGACCGTCCGGACGCGTCCGCGCCCGAGGCCAAGGGCGAAGACGACGTAGAAGAACATCTCGTAGTTGAGGGTCCAGCCGAGGCCGTAGAGCGGCTGCAGGGTGCCGTCGGGCCGCGCGGCCGGCCAGAACAGGAAGGAGGCGGCGACGAAGCCCGGACTCAAGGCCGCGCCGGCATCGCCGAGCGTCCGCGGCGCGGCGAGCGCCACGGCGAGGAAGGCCAGCGTGACGAGCCAGTAGAGCGGGACGACGCGCGCGACGCGATGCGCCAGGAACCGGATCCGGCCGCCCGGCCGGTCGTAGTCCGGGCCCGTGGCGTGGACCATGATGAAGCCGGAGATAACGAAGAACACGTCGAC
The DNA here is from genome assembly GCF_054052225.1 of Methylobacterium sp. JK268. Lineage (NCBI taxonomy): Bacteria > Pseudomonadati > Pseudomonadota > Alphaproteobacteria > Hyphomicrobiales > Methylobacteriaceae > Methylobacterium > Methylobacterium sp. JK268. The sequence continues at coordinate 151,235 of NZ_JBSVZN010000007.1, forward strand.
CCCGGCCCACCAGGGCAGCGCCGCCGGCCCCTCGCCGCGCAGGCCGAGCGTGCCGAGTTCGTGCCCGAGATGGTGCAGCACCACCATCACGGCGGCGGCCGCCCGCAGGGCCTGGAGGAGGTCGAGCCTCGCCAGAGCGGTCGATCCCAGGCTCCCGCGCGCCGGCTCCGCCGGGGCGAGGCGCCCGCCGGCACGGTCAGGCGCGCCCGAGGAACGCATCGAGGTTCCGGCGGATCCGCTCCAAGGGCGGCACGGACAGGTCCGGCAGGGCGAAGGGCTGGCCGGTGATCGTCTCGAAGGCGCGCACGTAGACCGCGGCGGTCTCCAGGATCACGTCCGGCGGGATCGCGGGGATCGCGTCCCGGTAGGGGTCGCACCGCGCCACCACCCAACTCCGGATGACATCCTTGTCGAAGCTCTCGGGCGCCTCGCCGGCTTCGAAGCGGGCCGCGTAGCTCTGCGCGAACCAGTAGCGGCTGCTGTCGGGCGTGTGGATCTCGTCCGCGAGCAGGATGTTCCCCTGCGCATCGGTCCCGAACTCGTACTTGGTGTCGGCGAGGATCAGCCCGCGCTCGGCCGCGAGCGTCTGCCCGCGGGCGAAGAGCGCCAGCGCCGCCTCCGACACGGTCCGCCACTGCGCCTCCGTCAGGAGTCCCTGGCCGAGAATCATGTCCGGGGTCAGGGGCGTGTCGTGCCCCCCTTCCCCGGCCTTGGTGGTGGGCGTGAGGATCGGCGCCGGCAGGCGCTGGTTCGGCCGCATCCCGTCCGGCAGGCGGTGGCCGTACATCTCCCGGGCGCCGGCCTTGTACTGGGTCAGGATCGAGGTGGCGGTGGTCCCGGCGAGGTAGCCGCGCACCACGATCTCCACCGGCAGGATGGTGAGCCGACGGGCGACCACCACGTTCGGATCCGGATAGGCCAGGACGTGGTTGGGGCAGAGGTCGGCCGTGGCCTCGAACCAGTAGCGGGCGGTCTGGGTGAGCACCTGCCCCTTCAGCGGGATCGCCGCCAGGATCCGGTCGAAGGCGCTGATCCGGTCGCTGCTGATCAGGATGCGCCGCCCGTCGGGCAGGTCGTAATTGTCCCGCACCTTCCCGCGGGAAGGATCGGGCCATCCCGGCAGGAGCGCCTCGGGCAGCAGATGGTTCGCGTAGGGGGCGAGGTCCGCGGCTTCCATCGGCGAGGCTCCTTCGTGCAGCGGCGATCGGGGCCCGGCCGCGTCGCCGGAGCCCTGCCGGGCCGTTCCCCTTAGACCGACGCGACCTGCGGCGTCAGAGGTCGATGCAGATCTTCCCCAGATGGGCGCCGGATTCCTCGTGCCGGAAGGCCTCGGCCAGGGCGTCGAGGGGGAAGCGGCGGTCGATGACCGGGCGCAGGCCGGTGGCCTCGATGGCGCGCACGAAGTCCTGCTGGTGGCGCCGGCTGCCGACAATCAGCCCCTGGAGGCGGGCCTGCTTGGCCATCAGGGCGGCGGTGGGGACCTCGCCCCCGCGCCCGGTGAGCACGCCGATCAGCGAGATGTGGCCGCCGATGCGCACCGCGGCGATCGATTGCGGCAAGGTCCCAGGACCGCCGACCTCGATGACGTGGTCGACCCCCCGCCCGCCGGTCCAGCGCCGCACCGCCTCGCCCCAGGCCGGTTCGGACCGGTAGTTGATCAGGTGATCCGCCCCGAGCGCCCGCACCCGCTCGAGCTTCGCGTCGGAGGAGGAGGTGGCGATCACGGTGGCGCCCATCGCCTTGGCGATCTGCAGGGCGAAGATCGAGACGCCGCCGGTGCCGAGCACCAGCACGGTGTCGCCGGCCTTGAGGCCGCCATCGACCACGAGGGCGCGCCACGCGGTCAGGCCGGCCGTGGTGAGGGTGGCGGCCTCCGCGGGGTCGTAGCCGCGGGGCGCACGGGTGAACCAGGTCGCGGGACGCACCACCGCCTCACGGGCGTAGCCGTCGACCCCGTCGCCCGGCACGGTGGCGAAGTCGCCCGCATTCGGCGGCCCGTCGAGCCAGAGCGGGAAGAAGCCGGAGACGACGGCATCCCCGGGCGCGAACTCCGCCACGCCCTCACCCACCGCCTCCACGGTGCCGGCTCCATCGGAGAGCGGGATGCGGCCCGCGAAGCGGTCGCCCGCGGCGCTCGCCACCCCGTAATCGTGGTAGTTCAGGGAAGAGCCGCGGATCCGCACCCGGATCTCGCCCGGGCCGGGCGAGCCCGGATCCGGCAGATCGACGGGCTCCAGGGCGTCGAGGCCGCCCCCGGTTCCGATCCTGATCGCGCGCATCACCGGCCTCCTGGCTTCTCCGGCGCCAAATAGGGCACCGCGCGGAGCGCCGCCACGCGGAGCGGCCCTGCGGCGCGCACGGAGGACTGCGCGACCATGGCGAAAACTGTTATGTGAAGCAGCAATCGGGTCCATTTGAACCCAAGGTCGCACCGACCAACATGACATTCTTGTCATGCGTTCCTGTACATGATAGTGAGTCTCACCCCTCTACGAATATAGACGAATATTATCAGAATGTCTCCAGAAGAGATATTTATTCAATCTCCTGAGTTTCTGCGATTGCTGGAAGGCATGGAGTTGGTCGGCCTGTGGCGATGGACGTTCGCGACCGGCGTTCAGATCTGGTCGCCAGGGTTCTTTCGCCTGCTCGGGCTGAATCCTTGGGAGATGCGGCCGAGCTACGACCTGTTCGCGAGCCTCGTCCATCCGGAGGACAGGGGGATGATGCCGCGCGCGGCCGAGCTCATGCAGGGCCTGAGGCCGGCCCAGGCCACGGTCCGGATCATCCGGCCCGACGGGACGATGCGCAGCCTCGCCCTTCGCTCAGAGATCCGCGTGACGCCGGACGGTCGGCCGTTCGAGGCGGCGGGCGTCATCCTCGACGTCACCGACCCGCAGGTCCTGATCCGGGCGCGGCAGGCCGAGCAGCGGCATCGCGGTGCGATCTTCCGGGCGACGGGCATCGTCATCCTCCCGGTGAGCCTGGACATGCGGTTCGATTTCCCAGCGGAGGCCGCCGCGACCGCCGGACGGAGCCTCGAGGATCTCAACGCCGACCCCTTCGCCGAGATCGTGCCGGAGGAGCGCGCCCGGTTCATCGAGAGCGCCATCCGGCACCATGCCGAGGGCACGCTCCTCCAGGAGACGCCGCTGCTCAACCTGCGGGACGAGATCCGCCAGCGGGTCCGGATCGTGTCGGTGCCGGTCCACGACGAGGCGGGCGCGGTCATCAGCCGGAGCTGCGTCATGTACCCGACCGCGCTGCCCTTCGTGCCGGTGGCGGGGTCCCTGCGCCGCGGGCTGGAGCAGGCGGTGCGGGGCCACCACCTGCGGGCGGCGCGGGCCCTGCTCGGCTGGTCGATGACGACTCTCGCCCAGGCGAGCGGCCTGTCCCTGTCGACGGTGCGGCGCCTGGAGGAGGAGACGCAGCAACAGGCGCCATCTTCGCACCACAGCGCCATCGCGGCCCTGCGTCAGGCCGGCATCCGCTTCGTCAGCCTAGATGACGGGGCCATCGCGGTGGCGCGGGACTGACGGGCGCCGTCCCGCGCATGACGCAGGGCTGTCCGGGGACCATTCAACGCCCCTCGGAGGGGGCTTTGGTCTCCGGAGAGCACGACTAAGACAACAAATTTCCCCACTCCAGATCGCGGGGATCCCCTCTCCGGTGCGGGCTACCGTGTGCACACATCTCTGTCGTCGGCTCAACGGAGATGAAAGGCACAGCACCCCTCATGCTGAGGTGCGACCGCAGGGAGCCTCGAAGCACCCCAGAACAGTCTATTCAGGCAGGTCTTGACTTGGATCTATGGTCAGCAGTGCTTCGAGGCTCCCTGCGGTCGCACCTCAGCATGAGGAGGTGGGTTTGTTGCCATGAGCCGGGTTTGAAGCTCTGGCTCACCCTCACCTAACGGGATCAAATCGACTAGACTTCATGTCGATCGGCGTCGATCGAGCCTTGCGATGCCCTGCGCGCGATCGCGCCGCGGGTGCGGCTGAGGGATGACGGATCCGCTCGACGTCTGGTCGATCGGAACGATCATGCTTTTGATACGGAACATGTTTTCCTAGGCTGTGGGGACGCGGTCGCCCGCACGGGAGAGGGGAGAAGTGCCTCGCCTCGTCCGCGGACAGCCCTGCGGCGCCGCGGGTCACGGAAGGGCCGGGCCGCTGCGCCCGCCGGCGGTCGATCCCCGCAGGGCCTGTCCCCCGGGATGCTCCGGATTGGTCGTCCCCTGCCGCCGGACTCGGACCGATCACCCTGGCACGTTTGCTGCATCGCCCGATGCGAAGCGTGCTGCGCAATTGCCGCGGCGCGCCGACGGGCGGGGATGCGGCGTGGCCAGCTACGCGGACGAACTCGGCGCGCGGTTCGATGACGGCGGTCCCACCTGCGAGGGCGCGCCGGACGAGCCGTTCCTGCGCCGCCTGCTGACGCGCCGGACCGTGCGGGCCTACGAGGACCGCGTCCCGGACGAGATGCTCCTCGACCTCCTGACGGCGGCGGCCCTGTCCGCGTCCAGCAAATCCGACTTCCAGCAAGCGTCGATCCTGCGGGTGGTCGATCCCGAGCGGCGGGCGGCGCTCGGCGCCCTCTTCCCCGCCATGCCCTGGATCGGCGCGGCGCCGGCCTTCCTGGTCTTCCTCGGCGATGCGCGGCGGCTCGACGCGATCGGCCGGGCGCGCGGCAAGCCCGTCGCCAACGGCACCCTCGAAGGGTTCTTCAACGCCACGGTCGACGCGGCGCTCGCCCTCCAGACCTGCGTGCTTGCCGCGGAGGCGGCCGGCCTGGGCTGCTGCCCGATCAGCGTGCTGCGCAACCGGATCGACGCGGTGGCGGAGATCCTGGACCTGCCCGACCTCGTCTTCCCGGTGGCGGGGCTCTGCCTCGGCTACCCGGCGCGGGCGGGCTTCGTCAGCCTGCGCCTGCCGCGGAGCGTCACGAGCCATCGCGACACCTACGCGGCGACCGACCCGGTCCCGGCCATCGACGCCTACGACCGCCGCCGCCACGCGCGCCACGCCATCCCGGCCGAGCAGCATCGGGCCAACGCGGTCTTCGGCACGGCCGCCTTCTACGGCTGGTCGGAGGACAAGGCGCGCCAGGCGGCGCAGCCGGAGGGCGCCGCCTTCCCGGTCTACCTGCGCGCCCACGGTTTCACCTTCAACTGAGTGCCATCGCGGACCCCGCGCAGCGGGGCACCGCCGGATCACCACAGGGGACCCGACGCCATGACCGACGATTCCGCCCGCCACCCCACCCGCCGGGCCGCCCTCGGCGCCGTCGCCGCCTCGCTCCTCGCCGTGCGCGGCGCCTTCGCCGGCACGATGGACGAGATCCGCAAGCGCGGCCTCGTCGTGGCGACCGAGGACGATTTCCGGCCCTTCGAGTTCGTGAAGGACGGCCAGCCCACCGGCTTCGACAACGACCTCGTGGCGATCCTCAAGAAGGAATCGCCCTTCCCGGTCAACCAGCAGATCCTGCCCTGGACCGGCATCCTGGCGGGCGTCGCGACCGGCAAGTACGATTGCGCGATCACCGCGGCGATCATCACCAAGGAACGGTCGCAATCCCTCGACTTCACCAGCCCGATCGCCGACGCCACCCACTACTACGTCAAGCGCAAGAGCGACACGGCGATCAAGGCGATCAAGGATCTCTCGGGCAAGACGGTGGGCGTGCAGGCCGGCAGCGCGCTGCTCGGCCGCCTGCCCGAACTGAAGGCGATGCTGGAGAAGGAGGGCGGCAGCCTCGGCAAGGTGGTGGAGTACACCTCCTACCCGGAGGCCTACCAGGACCTCGCCCTCGGCCGCACCGACTACGTGGTCAACACGATCATCAACCTGAAGGCGCTGGTGGCCGAGAAGCCGAAGGTGTTCGAGATCGGGCAACCCGTCTCGGGAAAGTCCTTCCCGGCCTGGGCGGTCAAGAAGGGCAACACCGAGCTCCTGGCCTACTTGAACGACTTCATCGCGAAGCAGAAGGAAAAGGGCACCTTCTGGGAACTCCAGAAGAAGTATTTCGGCGAGGAGTTCCGCGACCTGCCGGTGTCGTGGGCGCCGGAGTTCTGAGGTCGGCGCCCATGGTTGAATGGGAAGCGCGGTTCCCCTCTCCCGGGTGGGCTTGCGGATTCACACTTCGGGTGGTGCGCATGCCCTCTCCCCGCGTGCGGGGAGAGGGCCGCGACGACCTTGTCGTCGGCGCGGCGAGGCGGCAGCCGATGGTGAGGGGGAGGCGCAGGATGAGGCTCCTTCGGGACCGCCCCCTCACCCTCGCCCTGCGGGCTCGCTGCGGACCCGACGAGGGGTCCGCAGCCCTCTCCCCGCACGCGGGGAGAGGAGAAACCCGCGCCTCATCCGGCGAAGTGTGAATGAGCAAGCCCGGGTGGGAGAGGGGATCCCGCGCGCTCTTTGGCCGAACCAGAGCCCAACCGTCGTCATCAAGCAGGATGCTTCCGCACCGTGACCGAAAGCTGCACACGGTCCTTGCTCTCTTCCCGTGGCCGACGACGGGCGGCGGATGATGCGCGAGGCCGCCCCGCATGAGCTGGCTCGATGTCCTCGCCATCCTGCAGGGCGCGGTCACCACGCTGACCCTCTCCTGCATCGGCATCCTGATCGGGCTGCCCCTCGGCCTCGCCCTCGCGGTGATCCGCTGGGCGCGGGTGCCGGGCGCCGCGCCGATCGTCGCCGTCTATGTCAGCCTCCTGCGCGCGACGCCGCTCGTGACGCTCCTCCTGCTGCTGTTCTTCGCCCTGCCGGAGGTGGGCCTGCCGATCGGGCCGGTCTCGGCGGCGATCCTGGCCCTCGTCATGAACACCGCGGCCTTCAACTGCGAGGTCTGGCGCGCCGCCCTGATGGCCTTCCCGCGCGACCAGTACGAGGCCGCCAAGGCGATCGGCCTGCCGGCCCTGCCCCGCTTCCGGCGCATCGTGCTGCCGCAGATCGCCCGCGCCAGCCTGCCCGGCCTCGTCAACGAGATGTCGCTCCTCGTCAAGGTCACGCCGGTGCTGGCGGTGGTCGGCGTCGTCGACATCACGCGGGCGGCGGTCCGGATCGGCGCCGAGAGCTTCGAGCCGCTGCCGCCCTTCATGGTGGCGATCGCCGTCTACGCGCCCATCGTCTACGCCTTCGTCCTCGTCCAGCGCCTCATCGAGCGCCGGCAGGCCCGCCTCGGAGCCGCCTGATGCGCGATTTCGGCATCGTCTGGGAGGAGCGCGGCCTGCTGGTCGCCGGCCTCGCCAACACGGTGGCGCTGAGCGTCGTCGCCGCGCTGATCGCGCTCGGCCTCGGGGCGCTCCTCGCCCCCGTGCTGATGGCGAGGGTCCGGCCGGTGCGGGCAGCCGCGCAGGGCGTCGTCGACGCGCTGCGCTGCGTGCCCTTCCTGCTCTTCGCCTACATCGTCTATTACGGCCTGCCCTCCCTGGGTCTCAACTTCGACAGCTGGAGCGCGGGGCTGGCGGCGCTCGGCCTCTACCACGCCGCCTACACGGCCGAGATCCTGCGCGGCGCCTGGGCGGCGCTGCCCCGGGAGCCGATCGAGGCGGGCCACGCGATCGGGCTCCACGGATTCCGGCTGTTCCGCCGCCTGATCCTGCCGCCGCTCCTGCTCGCGGCTGGGCCGGTGCTGGGCAACCAGACCATCCAGATCATCAAGGACAGCGCCTTCCTGACCATCATCGCGCTGCCCGAACTCACCCACGCGGCGAGTTCCATCCAGTCGCGCCGCTACGTCCCGTTCGCGGCGTTCATCTCGGCGGTGCTGCTCTACTGGGCGCTCTGCCTGATCGTGGAGGCCGGCGTCGCCCGCATCGGCCGCCTGGCGGAGGCGCGGCGATGAGAGCGATGCCCGAGAGCCCGATCCTGCACGGCCGCCCGACGCTCGAACTGGTGGGGATCTCCAAGCACTTCGGCCCGCTCACGGTGCTGGAGGACGTGAGCCTGCAGGTGCAGCGGGGCGAGACCGTCTGCCTGCTCGGGCCCTCGGGGTCGGGCAAGTCGACGCTGCTGCGCTGCATCAACTGGCTGGAGCGGCCGGATGCGGGCCAGATCCTGCTGAAGGGCGAGCCGGTCGGCGTGACGGCGGGCGGCGTCGTCATGGGAGACCGGGCGCTGTCGCGCCTGCGCGCCCGCATCGGGATGGTCTTTCAGCACTTCGCCCTCTGGCCGCACCTGACCGTCATCCAGAACGTCATGGAGGGCCCGGTGCAGGTGCTCGGGCTGTCGAAGGTCGAGGCCCGCGAGGAGGCCGAGGCGCTGCTGGCCAAGGTCGGCCTGTCGGAGAAGCGCGACAGCTTCCCGGCCCGGCTCTCCGGCGGGCAGAAGCAGCGGGTCGGGATCGCCCGGGCGCTCGCCATGAAGCCCGACCTCGTGCTGTTCGACGAGCCGACGAGCGCCCTCGACCCGGAACTGGTCGGCGAGGTGCTGCGCGTCATGCGCGATCTCGCCCGCGACGGCATGACGATGGTGGTGGTCACGCACGAGATGGGCTTCGCCCGCGAGGCCGCGAGCCGCGTTGTCTTCCTCGACCAGGGCCGCATCGTCGAGGCGGGCGCGCCCGACACCTTCTTCGCGCAGCCCCGGACCGACCGGGCGCGCCAGTTCCTCGCCCGCTACGCGGGCGACGCCGCAAGGGAGACCCGATGAGCCCCCTCTTCCACCTGATGCCCGACGCGCCCAAGCCGGTGGCGCCCTACAGCCACGCCGTCGAGGCGAACGGCTTCGTCTTCGTGACCGGCCAGCTCGCCACCGACCCGGACGACGATGCCACCCCGATCCCGGAGGGGATCGAGGCGCAGACCCGCAAGGTGATGGACAACCTGCGCCGGGTTCTGGCGGGCGTCGGCCTGACCTTCGCGGACGTGGTCTGCGTGCGGATCTTCCTGACCGACTTCCCCCGCGACTACGCCGCCATGAACGCCCTCTACGAGACCTACTTCGCGCCGGGCCGGCTGCCCGCCCGCACCACGGTCGGGGTGACGCACCTCGCCCGCGGCGGCATCGTCGAGATCGACCTGATCGCGGCGCGGGGTTGAGCCATGACCGAGAGCCTCGTCACCATCCCGGCCCGCAGCGGCAAGGCGGCCTTCGTCGCGACGGGTGAGACCGTCACGGTCGTCAACACGCACGGCGAGCAGGTGGTCGATACCTGGGCCTTCAACCGGGACGACCTGACCGAGTTCATGTCGATGGAGCATTCCCGGGCGCACATGCTGCGGCTGGTGCCGCGGCCGGGCGACGTGATGCGCACCAACCGCCGCCGGCCGATCCTGACCTGGCTCGACGACACCTCGGGCGGGGTGCACGACACGCTGATCGCGGCCTGCGACCGTCACCGCTACGCCTTCCTGGGCCACGAGGGCCACCACGACAATTGCGCCGACAACCTCGTGGCGGGCTTGGCCGAACTCGGGCTGGCGCCGCCCGAGATCCCGAGCCCGCTCAACCTGTTCATGAACATCCCGTGGGACGCGGAGGGGCGGCTCGCCTTCGCGGCCCCGCCGCGGCCGGTGCCGGGCGGCTTCGTGACCTTCCGGGCCGAGATGGACCTCGTGATCGCCTTCTCGGCCTGCCCGCAGGACATCCTGCCGATCAACGGGAAGGCGGCGCGGCCGGTGGAGGCGCATTTCCGGGTGGGTTGAGCGGGCGGCGGTCGGGGTCGCCGACAGGCCGAGACCCGCGCGCAGGGCGGCGAGGGAGCGGGTCACGGCCGTGCGCCATGCGTCGGGGTCGAGGAGGCGCAGGGTGCGGCCGGAGCCATCGCGGCTGGGAGGGCGTGGGGCAGGTCGACGGAGGCGGCACGCTCATCCCGATTGCCCGGATGCGATGCCCGGCCCGCAGAGGGTGACCGTGTGCACACAGCCTCCGGACAATCGCGCCGCATCAGTTCGTCGGTGGCTTCGCCGTCCCTTGGGGAGGAAAACGTGTTCCGGTGTGCGGCAAGAGCATTCCATCCTCGGTAATGGCCGCTCAAGACGGGCGCGGGATCCCCTCTCCCGAGGGGCTGCCGTGTGAACACGGCGATCGAAAAACTGTTACAAGACAATCGCTTGTTCAAGCGGATGACTCGGTGAGTCCGGCGCGGGGAACCCCTCTCCCGTGCGGGAGAGGGGCAGGGGTGAGGGTCCAGGTGGTTCAGCAAGACTTCTGACGTGTCCCGCTGCCAGCACGACCGTCTTCGCTCGATGACGGCACGGTCCGGGACCCTCACCCCTACCCCTCTCCCGCACGGGAGAGGGGATCCCGCGGGTCTCCTCGTTTCCGTTCAAGCGACTGCGAAAGAAGCGCTTTTTTGATGCCGGGAAGCGAAGTGTGAACGCGCTAGCCCACTCGGGAGAGGGGCCGTTGCGCAGCATCTCAGCGTGAGGCGTGCTGAGTCTTCCAGAATCGCGGATTTGATGAACCGGCTAAAAAGATCCACTCACACGATAATCGCAGCAGGGGGAAGGTGACGCGCCGCGCTCCTCACGCAAACGCGTCCGCCCGTCGCCTCGCCGCGGCCGCGGAGTCCGGCTATGGGGATCCCGGAAGGATCCCGATGCGCCATCTCCCGTCGCTGCTCCTCGCCCTCGCGGCCTTCATCCTGCCCGCCGCCGCGGCTCCGGCCGCCGCCCAGGCGCCGCGGGTGAACCCCAAATACGCCGACCTCGTGCGGGCGGACCTCGTCGCCGAGCCCGCGGCCATCGCCCCGGGCCAGCCCTTCACGGTGGGGGTGCGGCTCACCATGAAGCCGCACTGGCACGTCTACTGGCGCAATCCGGGAGATTCCGGCCTCGCCCCGGAGATCGCCTGGACCCTGCCGCCGGGCTTCTCCGCCGGGCCGATCGCCTGGCCGGTGCCGGCGCGCATCCCGGTCGCCGACCTCGTCAATTTCGGCTACGAGGGCGAGACCCTCCTCACCGCCACGATCACGCCGCCGGAGCGCCTCGACGGCAGCGCCGCGCCCCTCAAGGCCAAGGTCTCCTACCTCGTCTGCGAGCGGGAATGCATCCCGGGCGAGGCGAGCCTCGCCCTGACGCTCCCGGTCGCCCCGCCCGGCACCAGCGCCCGGCCCGACCCGCGTCAGGCCGATCGCTTCGCCGCGGCCCGCGCCGCCCTGCCGCAGCCCTCGCCCTGGCCCTCGCGGCTGACCGAGGACGGCGACGCGCTCACCCTGCACCTCGACGCGCCCGGCCTGAAGCCCGACACGATCCACGACCTCGCCTTCTTCCCCTACGCGGAGACGGCGATCGAGCACGCTGCCCCGCAGGCGGTCTCGGTCGACGCGGCCGGACTGCATGTCGGGCTCCGGCGCAGCAACCTCGCGCCGGCCGGCCCGATCGGCCGCCTCGACGGGGTCCTCACCCTGACGGAGGACGCCGCCGACGGGCCGGTGCGCCACGCCTTCGCGCTCGGAGACGCCGCGGCCCCCGCGGCGTCTCCCGCCTCCACCTCGCCCTCTCCGGCCGCCGCGCCGCCCCAGACCGCCGCGCCGCCCCTGGCCGACGACGGGCCGACGGGCCTCTGGCAGGCGGCCCTCCTCGCCTTCCTGGGCGGGATCCTCCTCAACCTGATGCCCTGCGTGTTTCCGGTCCTGTCGATCAAGGTGCTGGGCCTCGTGCGGCAATCGGGGGAGAGTGCGGGCCGCGTGCGCCTGCACGGGCTCGCCTACACGGCCGGCGTGCTCGCGACCTTCCTGGGCCTCGCCGGGCTGCTGATCGGGCTGCGGGCCGGCGGCGCCCAGATCGGCTGGGGCTTCCAGCTGCAGTCGCCGCTCGTGGTGGCGGGCCTCGCCTACGGGCTCTTCGCCATGGGCCTCAGCCTGTCGGGGGCGCTGACGCTGGGCGGGCGCTTCGTGGCCGTCGGCGACGGGCTGACCCGCCGGGCGGGGCTCGAAGGCTCCTTCTTCACCGGCGTGCTCGCCACCCTGGTGGCGACGCCCTGCACGGCGCCGTTTATGGGCGCGGCGGTCGGCTTCGCCCTGACGCAGGGGGCGGCCGTGAGCCTCGCGGTCTTCGCCGCCCTCGGCCTCGGCCTCGCCCTGCCCTTCTGGCTCCTCACCCTGTGGCCGGCGGCGGTCCGGCGCCTGCCGCGGCCGGGCGCCTGGATGGAGACCCTGAAGGGCTTCCTCGCCTTCCCGCTCTACGCGACGGTGGCGTGGCTCGTCTGGGTGCTGAGCCAGCAGGTCGGCCCGGCCGGCCTGTTCCTGGCGCTCCTAGGCTTCGTGCTGGTCGGGTTCTGTGCCTTCGCGCTGGAGCGGGGGCGCGGCGCCGGACCCCTCGGCCGCCGGCTAGCCCTCGGGGCGGCGGCGCTCGGGCTCGTGGCGCTCGGCCTGATCGGCGCGGCCCTCGACCGCGACCGGGCGGGCGCCACACCCGTGACGGTGGCCGGCGGGCCGGAGCCCTTCACGCAGGCCCGGCTCGACGGGCTGCTGGCGCAGGGCCGGCCGGTCTTCATCGACATGACCGCGGCGTGGTGCATCACCTGCCAGATCAACGAGCGCACGGCGCTGGCCGGCCAGGCGGTCCGCGACGCCTTCCAGGCCCGCAACGTCGCCTACCTGAAGGGCGACTGGACCAACCAGAACCCCGAGATCACCCGGGTGCTGGAGGCCCATGGGCGCTCGGGCGTGCCGCTCTACCTGCTCTATCGCGGACCCGGCGACGCGCAGGTGCTGCCGCAGATCCTCACCGAATCGACGGTTTTGGCCGCCCTCGACGGGCTCGCCGCGCCGCGCCGGGCGGCGTCCCTCGGTGCCGCCTCTCCCAGCCAGGAGTGATCCCCCAATGCCGACGATGATCCGACGGGCCGCCTGCGCGGCCGCCGCGCTCGCCTGCCTCGCCGCCCCGGTCGCCGCGGCGCCCGCGGTGGACAAGCCCGCCCCGGCCTTCCGGGCCACCGACGTCGAGGGCCGCAGCGTCGCCCTCGACGATTTCAAGGGCAGGACCGTCGTCCTCGAATGGACGAACCACGAATGCCCCTTCGTTCAGAAGCATTACGGCGCCCACGCCATGCAGGATCTGCAGAAGAAGTGGACCGGCCAGGGCGTGGTCTGGCTCTCGGTGATCTCCTCGGCCCCCGGCGAGCAGGGTTACGTCGACGGGCCGGCGGCCAAGCGCCTGACCGCCGAGCGCGGCGCCGCCCCGACCGACGTGCTGCTCGACCCGCAGGGGGCGGTCGGCCATTCCTACGGGGCGCAGACCACGCCGCACATGTTCGTGATCCGGGGCGACGGCACGGTCGCCTATATGGGCGGCATCGACGACAAGCCCTCGGTGAACGCCGCCGATCTCAAGACCGCGCACAACCTCGTGGATGCGGCCCTGACCGAGGTCGCGGCCGGCCGACCGGTGACGGTGAAGACCGCCCGGCCCTACGGCTGCTCGGTGAAGTATTCGTCCTGACGGCCGGATCCTGGATCGCGGGCGTCGACGGCTGCCCCGGCGGCTGGATCGCGGCCCTTCAGGGACCCGACGGATCGCCGGTGCGCATCCGCGTCGTGCCGGACCTCGCCGCGATCTGCGACGGGCCGGAGGCGCCCGCGATCGTCGCGGTCGACATCCCGATCGGCCTGCCCGAGCGGGTCGGCGTCGGCGGACGCCGCGCCGAGGCCCTGGTGCGCCCGCTCCTCGGCGCGCGGCGGGCCTCGGTCTTCCCGACCTCGTCCCGAGCCGTGGTCGAGGCGCCGGACTACGCCCGCGCCATCGCGCTCGCCCGGGCGATCCAGCCCTTCGCGCCCTCCCCGCCCGCCAACGCGCTGTTCCCCCGCATCCGGGCCGTCGACGCGCTGCTGCGGGCGCGGGCCGACCTGCGGGAGCGGGTCTACGAGGTGCATCCCGAACTCGCCTTCGCGCGGCTCCACGGCGCGCCGCTGCCCCTGCCCAAGCGCATCCCGGAGGGCGCGGCCCTGCGGCGGGCGCTGCTCGCTCGGTCCGGGCTCGGGGACGCCGCCGAGGCGGCGGCCCCGCGGGGCGCCAAGCCCGACGATCTCCTCGACGCGCTGGCCTGCCTCCTGGTGGCGCGGGGGATCGCGCGCGGGCGCGGCGTGTCCTATCCCGATCCGCCGGAGCGCGACGGCCACGGCCTGCCCGCCGCGATCTGGACCCTCCCGGAGCACGATTCCCCATGACCCTGCCGACCCGCGACATCGCCCGCGCCCTGGTCTTCGACCCGCAGGACCGCCTGCTGCTCATCGCCTACGAGGCGGTGCGCGACGTCGACCCGGCCCGGCCGGGAGACCGCCGCTTCTGGTTCATGCCGGGCGGCGGGATCGAGCCGGGGGAGACGCCCGAGGAGGCATGCCGGCGCGAGCTGCACGAGGAAATCGGCGTCGCGGACGCGCCGCTCGGCCCCCTGGTCGCCCGCTGCGAGGGGCCCTTCACGCTGTTCACGAAGCCGCGGGTGGCGATCGAGCGCTACTTCGTGGTGCGGCTGCCGAGCGACCGGATCGACACCTCGCGGCTCGCCGAGACGGAGGACAATCCGGTGCTCGGCACCCGCTGGTGGCCCCTCGACGAACTCGCGGCGACGCCGGAGCGGGTGGAGCCGAGAGGGCTCGCGGCCCTGGCGCGGCGGATCGCGGCGGGCGAGCCGGTGACGGAGGTCCAACTGGCCTGGGGCGAGGGCGCTTCCTAGATGACGATCGGGGCGGCATCCGTCTCCCCGCCGGGAACCTGGGGCGAACCCCCGGGCGAACTTGGCTCTTGCAACCCTGTCATCCGACGAGCTGCATCATGCTTCCCGACACGCTGACCGAGGGCTACCGCGCCTTCCTGGACGACCGCTTCGCCCGCGAGCGGGGACGCTACGAGGCGCTGGCCGAGGGGCAGAGCCCCGAGATCATGGTGATCAGCTGCTGCGACAGCCGGGTCTCGCCCGAGGTGGTCTTCGACGCCCGGCCGGGCGAATTGTTCGTGGTGCGCAACGTCGCCAACCTCGTGCCGCCCTTCGAGACGGGCGGCGAGTACCACGGCACCTCGGCGGCCCTCGAATTCGCCGTGCAGGCCCTGAAGGTGAAGCACATCGTGGTGCTGGGCCACGCCCGCTGCGGCGGCGTGCGGGCCTTCGCGGATTCGGCGGCGCCACTGTCGCCCGGCGACTTCATCGGCCGCTGGGTGTCGCTGATCGCGCCGGCGGCGGAGCGGGTCGACCCCGAGGCGGATGGCGACTACCTGCAGCGGCTCGAATACGCCACGGTCGAGAACAGCCTGCGCAACCTGATGACCTTCCCCTGCGTGAAGATCCTGGTGGAGCGCGGCAGGCTCCAGCTGCACGGGGCGCATTTCGGCATCGCCACCGGCGAGCTGCGGGTGCGCGATCCGGAGACGGGCAAGTTCCGGCCGATCGTGCCGGAGGGCGGCGCGAGCGCGACGCGCCTCATCCGCTGCCAGGAGACCTGAGCGGCGAAGCCGCGCGACCGGTCCCGCCCGCCTTCGCGGGCCGGGGCCGGCTGGCGCCCCTTGACCATACGCCGCGGACCGAGCCCATTGAGAGCCGCGCCCATCGGGGCCCGGTTCGCCAGGATCGTCCGAATGTCCCTGCCCCCCGTCGCGGTGATCGGTGCCGGTTTCAGCGGCACCATGGCGGCCCTGCACCTCAGCCGGCTCCTGCCCCCCGAGCGGCCGGTGCTCCTGTGCGAGAAATCGGCCGTCTTCGCCCGCGGCCTCGCCTACGCGACGGGGTGCCCGGACCACCTCCTCAACGTCCGCGCGGCGAATATGAGCGCCTTCCCGGACGAGCCGGAGCATTTCTCCCGCTGGCTCGACAGCTGCGGGGGGGACGACCTCGCGGGCATCCGGGCGACGCCGGCCGGCATCTTCGCGGCCCGCGGCCTGTACGGCCGCTACCTCACGGAACTCCTGGTCGGCGCCCTGACCGAGCCGGCCTCCGCGCGGCTGCTCCTCGAGAACGACGCGGTGGTGGACCTCGCGCCGGCGCCCGAGGGCTTCCGCCTGACGCTGGCGGCCGGGCGGGTGCGGAGCGTGGCGGGCGTGATCCTGGCCTCCGGCAACCTGCGCGGCGGGCGGGCCTGGAGCACCCGCTACCAGATCGACCCCTGGGACGAGAGCCCGCTCGACGGCCTGCGCGCGGACATGCCGGTGCTGATCGTGGGCACCGGCCTCACCATGGTGGACGCGGTCGCGGCCCTGCGGCGCCGGGGTTTCGCCGGGCCGGTGGTGGCGCTGTCCCGGCACGGCTACCTGCCGCAGGTGCACGCGCCGGCGGCGCCCTGGCCGGCACCCGTCCTCGCGGAGGCCGAGCGCGGCTCCGTGCGGGCGCTGCTGCGGCGGCTGCGCGCCGAGGCGGCCCGGGCCGCCCAGGAGGGCAGCGACTGGCGCGCCGTCATCGACGCCCTGCGCCCGGTCAGCGTGGCCTTGTGGCGGGGCCTGCCCCTCGCCGAGCAGCGGCGCTTCCTGCGCCACCTGCGCAGCGTCTGGGACGCGCACCGGCACCGGATGGCGCCTCCGGCGGCCGAGATCGTGCGGCGGGAGATCGACGCGGGCGGGCTCTCGCTGCTGCGCGGGCGGATCGAGGCGGTGACCGATCAGGCGGGGTTCGCGGCGGTGCGGATCCGCGGGCATGGCGGCCAGGCGGTGCGGGAACTTGGCGTGCAGCGGCTGGTCGACGCCTCGGGCCTCGGCAGCGTGGCGCGGACGGACGACCCGCTCCTGCGCCGGCTGATGCAGCGGGGCTTGGCGCGCCCGGACGCGCTCGGGCTCGGGCTCGCCGTCGCGGAGGATTTCACCGTGCTCAGCGCCGACGGCGCGGCGGGCCGCCCGCTCTGGACCCTCGGGCCGCTCCTGCGCGGCACGCTCTGGGAATGCACCGCCGTGCCCGACATCCGCGGCCAGGCCACGGCGCTCGCGCGGACGGTGGCGGAGCGGATGCGGGCCGACACGGCGCCGGTCGCCCGGGCGGGCGAGGGGTAGCGTCGCGGCCGGAAGGCCGACGCGCGGTATTGGGCACGCATAACATTAAATGAGGCGCAGGAACCCCTCTCCCGTGCGGGCTACCGTGTGTGCACACCGTTGTAGCCGGCTCATCGGCTGAACGTATCTGGACCGCACAACACCCCTCATGCTGAGGTACTGCGGCGATCGAAGATCGCGCGCAGCCTCGAAGCACTCCTGACCATAGATCCAGCACGATGCCGACTTTGACGGACTGTTCTGGGGTGCTTCGAGGCTCCCTACGGTCGCACCTCAGCATGAGGATTTTGGTTTGTTGCCATCGACCGGGCCTAATGCTGTGGATCACCATCGCCTGGCTGGATGACATCTACCGGGCGTCAGCCTGGTCGGCGTCGGTCGAGCCTTCGGATGCCATGCAGGCGATCGTGCAGCGAGTGCGGATGAGCGATGACGGGTCGGCCCGATATCTGATCGATGTGATCGATCATCCTGTTGAAAAAGAGCGTTTCTCGACGGCTGTGTGCACACGGTAGCCCGAGTGCGAGAGGGGTAGGGGCGATCGAAGATCGCGCAGGGTGGCTCGGTCTCAGCAAGAAGACAACCGCGCCGCTGGCAGCTTGATGGTTCAGTCCACTTGCTGAAGCGTCCGTCCCTCACGCGGGATCTCCGATCCCCCGGCCCCTCCGCCACTCGGGAGAGGGGAGAAGGACCTCACATCGTTCCCGGACAGCCCCGCTCCATCCGGAGCGAGGCCAGCCCCCTCGTGCGCTCAGCGCACCTCGCCCCGATACGCCTCCCCGTCGAGCCCGTGCGGCTTCCCCGCGTCGAGGAGCGTCGCCCAGACCGGGTCGGGCAGCGGCACGCCCTCGGCGAGGCGCTGCGCGCGGGTGCGCCGCTCGGGCTCGCCGGGCAGAAGCACCTCCCCGCCCGGGGAGGCCGCGCGGGCGCTCTTGAAGAAGTCGAGATAGGTGCGGGTCTCGGTCGCGACCGCGTCCGCGGAGCCGAAGGCCTCCGGCGTCATGTAGATCGACAGCATGCCGTTGCAGAACCGCTTCGGCCCCGGCCCGGCCGTGCCCGAACCGGTGAGCGCGCCGGCCAGGAGCTCGCACATCAGGGCGAGGCCCGAGCCCTTGTGCTCGCCGAAGGCCCGGATCGCCCCGGCGCCGCGGCGGTTGTCGCGATCCGGCGTGCCCTCGTAATCCCCGAACAGGGTCCGCGGATCGCCGCTGTGCCGCCCGTCGGGCTCGATCAGCACGCCCTCGGGCAGCGGCTTGCCGCCCTGCGAGGCCACCAGCACCTTGCCCTCGGCCACCGCCGAGGTGGCGAAGTCGAGGATGATCGGCTCCCCGCCCGCGACCGGGAAGCCCGCCGCGAAGGGCGCCGTCGAATAGCGCCGGTCGACCGAGCCGAAGGGCGCCACGAGCAGGCTCCCGGCCACGTTCACGAAATGCACCGAGACCAGCCCCTCGGCCGCGGCCTGCTCGGCCCACTCGCCGATCCGCCCGAGATGGCCCGAATGACGGAGCGCCACGATCGCCACCCCGTTCGCCTTGGCCCGGGCGATCCCGGTCCGCGTCGCGACGGGACCGGCGGTCTGGCCGAAGCCGTACTGCGCGTCGATCAGCACGAAGGAGGGAGAGTCCGTGACCACCTCCGGGGTCCGGTCGGCCACGACCTCGCCCTCGCGCAGCCACGCCACGTAGCGCGGCACTCGGATCACCCCGTGACTGTCGTGCCCGGTAAGGTTGGCGGCGACCAGGTAGCGGCCGATCCGCTCGGCCTCCCCGGGCGAGCAGCCCTCCCCGACGAAGATGTCCCGCACGAAGGCGGTCAGGCCGGTGGCGGCGATGAGCATGCGATCCTCCCGAAGGATTCTTGTTGGCCAATGGCGAATAGCGAATGGCGAATGGGGATCCAAGCCGCACGGATCCAATCGGCGCCCGGCGATCATCAATCCGGATCGGCCCTGTCCCCATCTTCCCCATTCGCCACTCGCTATTCGCCATTCGCGCGCCCCGGGGACTGGACATGGCAGCGCTGCCCGTGTCCTATCTCGGCCAAGAACCGGGCAACGATACCGGGCCTGACGGGAGGAAATCCTCATGAGGACGACGCGTCGCGTGTTCCTGGGCGGCGCCGCATCGGCGGCGATGGGTGCGGCAGCGCCCGGCGTGATCCGCTCCGCCTGGGCGCAGGGCGCCGGGTCGACGACCCGGATCGGCATGGTGCTGCCGGTGACGGGCCCCGGCGCGGATGCCGGGCGCTTCGCCCTGAACGGCGCCAAGATCGCGCTGGAGGCCGTGAACAAGGCCGGCGGCGTGCTCGGCAAGCCCCTGGAGATCGTCACCGAGGACGACCAGACCACCAATCCGGGCGCGGTGCTCGCCTTCTCCAAGCTCGCCTCGCAGCCCGACCTCGTCGGCTTCGTCGGGTCGATCCGCTCGACCCAGAACCACGCCATGGCGCCCGACATCCTGAAGACGGGCAAGCCCGTCTGCTTCGGCGGCACCGACCCGGTGCTGACCCAGATGGGCAATCCCTGGATGTTCCGGTTCCGGCCGAACGACAGCTTCTCGGCCCGGGTGATCGCCGATTACGGCGTCACCACCCTGCAGAAGAAGAAGTGGGCGGTGATCCACTCCACCGACGCGTTCGGGACGAGCGGCGCCAAGGCGCTCACCGAGGCGCTCGGCAAGGCCGGCGCGACGGTGGCGCTGGACCAGGGCTACGCCAACCAGAGCCAGGACTTCACGCCGGTGGTGCTGGCGATCCGCCAGTCGGGTGCCGAGGTGATCGGCTCCTACTTCACCTTCGAGAACGACCTCGGCATCTTCGCCCGGCAGCTGCGCCAGCTCGGCGTCACGGTGCCCTGGGTCGGCTCGCCCTCGATCACCAACGTGACGGCGCTGAAGCTCGCCGGCCCCTCGCTGTTCGGCACCTTCGGGGTCGCCGACTACGCCGAGGAATCGAGCGACGCGGCGCGCAACTTCGGCAAGGCCTACCGGGCGGTGACGAAGCTCGCCCCCGACAACCAATCCTCCTGGACCTTCGACGCGGTCACGGTCCTCGCCCAGGCGATCAACAAGGCCGGCAAGACCGACCCGCAGGCCATCCGCGAGGCGCTGCTCGCCGTGCGCGGCCACGAGGGGGCCGAGGGCACCTACAATTTCGACAAGAACGGCGACGGCCTGCACGGCTACAACGTCGTCAAGAACGAGAAGGGCACGATCACGTTCGAGAAGCGGATCGACTTCAACCAGGGCTAATTCGCCCCCGTCGGCCCGCCCGTCCCGGCGGGCCCCTCACCCCTCGGCCCGGGCGGATCGCATGGACCTCGTCCTCCAGCTCCTCTTCACCGGGATCGGCATCGGCGCCGTCTACGCCCTCGTGGCGCTCGGCTTCGTGCTGATCTTCCGCGCCACCAACGTGGTGAACTTCGCCCAGGGCGAGTTCTCGATGGTGGCCGCCTTCCTGATGGTCGTCTTCGCGGTCGACCTGGAATGGCCCTACTGGCTGTCCTTCCTGCTCGCGATCGGCGGCATGGCGCTGCTCGGGGCCCTGTTCAACCTCGGCGTCTACTACCCGCTGCGCCACCGCAGCTACCTGCCGGTGATCATCTCGACCATCGGCGCCTCGATCTTCCTCGCCAACACCACGCTCGCCCTCTACGGGCCGCAGCCGCAGGTGCTGCCGCCGGTCTTCGAGACGCAGGGGATCCTGCTCGGGCCGGTCTTCCTCGACAGCCAGTACCTGCTGATCATCGCGGTCACGGCGGTGCTGGTCGCCTTCCAGTACTGGTTCTTCGAGCACACGCTGATCGGCAAGAAGCTGCAGGCCACCTCCCAGGACAAGGAGATGGCGGCGCTGCTCGGCATCCCGGTGGCCGGCATGATCATGCTGACCTTCGTGTACAGCGCGGTGCTCGGCGGCATCGCCGGCATCCTGGTGGCGCCGGTGCTGTTCGTGTCGATCCAGATGGGGGCGACGATCGCGCTCAAGGCCTTCGCGGCCACGATCATCGGCGGCTTCGGCGACGTCACCGGGGCGATCATCGGCGGGCTGGCGCTCGGCATCATCGAGACCTTCGGGGCCGCCTACGTCTCGGTGCCCTACAAGGACGCCTTCGCGTTCATCGTCCTCGTCGCCTTCCTGGCTCTGCGGCCCCAGGGCCTGTTCGGCGAACGCATCGCGGAGAAGGCATGACCGGCTCACCCCTTCCCCAGGCGGGCGTCGCGGCCTCGGCCGCCCCCGCGCCGCGGCGCTTCCCCCTCGGCTCCCTGGTCTACGCGCTCGCCGCGGCCGGGATCGTGGCGGCCGCCGTCGCGACCCCGCTCAACGGCTACCTGCTCAACATCCTGATGCAGGCCGCCACCTACGCCATCGCGGTGATCGGGCTCACCGTGGTGCTGGGCCTGTGCGGGCAGATCAACCTCGCGCAGGCGGCCTTCTTCGGGATCGGCGCCTACGCGGTCGGGCTCGGCACGGTGGATGCGGGCGTGAGCTTCTGGCTCTGCCTCGTCGCCGGCATGATCGCCTGCCTCGTCGCCGGCGCCTTCCTCGGCGCCTCGACGCTGCGGCTCGGCGGGCACTACCTCGCCATGGTGACGATCAGCTTCCAGCAGATCCTCACCCTGGTCCTCACCAACTGGATCCCGGTCACGCACGGGCCGGACGGGGTGCCGCGCATCCAGCGCCCCTCCCTGTTCACCGACGGCCAGGCCTATCTGGGCCTGTGCCTCGCGATGCTGGCGGTGGTGGCCTGGCTGGTCTGGCACATGCCGCGGACCCGGCTCGGCCGGGCCATGCGGGCGGTGCGCGACAACGAGCTCGCGGCCGGCGTCACCGGCATCGACGTCTACCGCACCAAGGTCTCGGCCTTCGCGATCGGCGCGCTGCTCGCCGGCCTCGGCGGCGGACTGTTCGCGGGCAGCTTCACCTATGTCAGCCCCGACCAGTTCTCCTTCGCGGAATCCATCGTCTTCCTGACCATGGCGCTGCTCGGCGGCGTCGGCTCGCCGGCCGGTGCGGTGATCGGCACCGGGCTCCTGATCCTGATCCCCGAATGGCTGCGGTTCTTGAAGGAGATCCCGGGGCTCTACCTCGCCATCTACGGGCTCGCCGTGATCCTGATCGTCGTGTTCATGCCGGAGGGCATCTGGGGCTTCCTCGGCGACCAGGTGACGCGCCTGCGGGCGCGCCGCGCGGCCCCGCCGCGGGCCGCCGACCTCGTCCTCACGCAGGGGCCGGCAAGCCCGGCGCCCGTGCTGGAGGTCGAGGCGCTCGCCAAGCATTTCGGAGGCCTCAAGGCCGTGGATCAAGTGTCGTTCACGGTGACGCGCGGGGGCATCCACGCGCTGATCGGCCCGAACGGCTCGGGCAAGACCACGACGCTGAACGTGCTCTCGGGCCTCTACCGGCCCACGGCCGGCCGGGTCCGCCTCGACGGGCAGGACATCACCCACGCGGCGCCCCACGCCCGCTCGGCCGCCGGGCTCGGGCGGACCTTCCAGAACATCCGGCTGTTCCGGTCGATGAGCGCCCTGGAGAACGTGGTCATCGGCGCCGAGCGGCCCGGGAACCCGATCGAGGGCCACGACCGGGCGACGCTGGAGGCGCGGGCCCGCGCCGCGCTGGCCTTCGTGGGACTGGAGGCCCGGGCGGACGAGCCGGTCTCGGCCTTCGCCTATGGCCACCAGCGCCTGATCGAGATCGCCCGGGCGCTCGCCGGCAATCCGGTGCTGCTGCTCCTCGACGAGCCAGCGGCGGGGCTCAACAGCACCGAGAAGGTGGCGCTGACGGGGCTGCTGCGCCGGGTCGCCGCCAAGGGCGTGACGATCCTGATCATCGACCACGACATGACGCTCGTCAGCGACGTCGCGAGCCACATCACGGTGCTCAATTTCGGCCGGCGCATCGCCGACGGGGTCACCGCGGAGGTGCTCCGGGAGCCCGCTGTCATCGAGGCCTATCTGGGCCAGGATTCCGGGACTCCGGGCGCGGCGGGCCTGCCCGATCCGGGCCTGAAGACCGATCTGGCGCCGACCTGAGGAGGACGACCATGGCACTCCTCGAGATCCGCGACCTCACCGTCCGTTACGGCGAGATCGAGGCCGTGCGCGGCATCTCCTTCTCGGTCGAACCGGGCGAGGTGGTGACGCTGCTCGGCTCCAACGGCGCCGGCAAGTCGACGACGCTCAAGTCCATCTCCGGGCTGGTGAAGCCCGCCTCCGGGGAGATCCTGTTCGAGGGGCAGTCGCTCCTCGGCCTGAAGCCCGAGGACATCGTCCGCCGCGGCGTGGCGCACGTGCCGGAGGGGCGCCGGGTCTTCCCGGGCCTGACCGTGCGCGAGAACATCATGCTCGGCGCGTCGAACCGGAAGGGCCTCTCGGCCCGGCAG
The DNA here is from genome assembly GCF_054052225.1 of Methylobacterium sp. JK268. Lineage (NCBI taxonomy): Bacteria > Pseudomonadati > Pseudomonadota > Alphaproteobacteria > Hyphomicrobiales > Methylobacteriaceae > Methylobacterium > Methylobacterium sp. JK268. The sequence continues at coordinate 174,523 of NZ_JBSVZN010000007.1, forward strand.
ATCCGGGACGAGGCGGAGGGGATGTTCGACCTCTTCCCCGACATCCGCCGCTTCGGCGACGCGCTCGGCTGGACCCTGTCCGGCGGCCAGCTCCAGATGGTGGCGCTCGCCCGCGGGCTGATGGCCAAGCCCCGGATCCTGCTCCTCGACGAGCCCTCGCTCGGGCTGGCGCCGGTGATCGTCCAGGCGGTGTTCGCGATCATCGCCGAGGTGCGTCGCCGCGGGACCACGGTGCTCCTCGTCGAGCAGAACGCCCGCATGGGCCTCTCGGTGGCCGACCGCGGCTACGTGCTCGAGACCGGGCAGCTGGTGCTCAGCGGCGCACCGGAGCAGCTCTGGGCCAACGACGACATCCGGGCGGCCTATCTCGGGGGACGCGCCAAGGCCGCGGCGGTGGGCTAAACAAGAACCGTTCCGATGAGGGCGCGGGAAACTGTCCTCGGTCCCGGTGTAGCTGTGCGGGGACGGGATGGGGCGCGGGAACCCCTCTCCCGGGTGGGAGAGGGGCAGGGGTGAGGGTGGCTCGGGTTCAGGATTGAACTCCGAAGGTCGAGCTGCGAGCGGCACGGTTCAGACTTCTTGCTGAGGCCGAGCCACCCTCACCCCCGGCCCCTCTCCCACCCGGGAGAGGGGAGGCGTCTCTCCCTTTCCCCGGACAGCCCGAACGGACCGGGGCGATCCCGCGCCCGACACCACACCCGTCGAGGAAACCACCCATGTCCGCCGCCACCGCCCTCCCCGTCCCGCCCCGCACCGTGCGCCTGAGCCCCGAGGACAACGTCGTGGTCGCCGTCGACGCGATCGCGGCCGGCGATCCCGTCGAGGGCATCACGGCGGGCGGGCGCGTGCCGAAGGGCCACAAGATCGCCACGGCGCCGATCCCGGAGGGCCAGCCCATCCGCAAGTTCGGCCAGGTCATCGGCTTCGCAAGCCGCGCCATCGCGCCGGGCGAGTGGGTGCACGAGCACAATGTCGGCCTCGGCGAGGCCAAGGGCGACTTCGCCCGCGACTACCGGTTCGCCGAGGAGGCCCGCCCGACCGCGATGGTGCCGGAGGTGGAGCGCGCCACCTTCCAGGGCTACCGCCGGGCGAACGGGCGCGTCGGCACCCGCAACTACATCGGCGTGCTCACCTCGGTGAACTGCTCGGCCTCGGTCGCGCGCTTCATCGCCGAGGAGGTGCGCCGCTCCGGCCTCCTCGACGCCTACCCGACCATCGACGGGATCATCCCCCTCGTCCACGGCACCGGCTGCGGCTACGACATCCAGGGCGAGGGCAGCGAGATCCTCAAGCGCACCCAGTGGGGCTACGCGGCCAACCCGAACATGGGCGGCGTGATCATGGTCGGCCTCGGCTGCGAGGGCTTCCAGATCGACCGCTGGAAGCGCGCCTACGGCATCAGCGAGAGCGACACCTTCCGCAGCTTCACCATCCAGGAGACCGGCGGCACCCGCCGCAGCGTCGAGGCCGGCGTCGCGGCGATCCGCGAGATGCTGCCGGCCGTCGCAGCGGTCCGGCGCGAGACCGTGCCGGCCTCCGAACTGATGCTCGCCCTCCAGTGCGGCGGCTCGGACGGCTATTCGGGCATCACCGCGAACCCGGCGCTCGGCGCCGCCGTCGACCGGCTGGTGGCCGAGGGCGGCACCGCGATCCTGTCCGAGACGCCCGAGATCTACGGGGCCGAGCACCTCCTCACCCGCCGCGCCGCCAGCCGCGAGGTCGGCGAGCGGCTCGTCGACATGATTCACTGGTGGGAGGCCTACACGGCCCGCAACGGCGGCGAGATGAACAACAACCCCTCCCCCGGCAACAAGGCCGGTGGCCTGACCACCATCCTGGAGAAGTCGCTGGGCGCCACCGCCAAGGGCGGCACCACGCGGCTCGAAGGCGTGTTCCGCTACGCCGAGCCGGTGACCGCGCGGGGCTTCGTCTACATGGACACGCCCGGCTTCGACCCGGTCTCGGCCACCGGCCAGGTGGCGGGGGGCGCCAATATCCTGTGCTTCACCACCGGCCGCGGCTCGGCCTATGGCTGCAAGCCCACGCCCTCGATCAAGCTCGCGACGAACAGCGAGATCTACCGCCGCATGCAGGACGACATGGACATCGATTGCGGCGACGTGCTCGACGGCGTCTCGATCCGGCAGAAGGGCGACGAGATCTTCGCCAAGATCCTGGCGGTGGCCTCGGGCGAGCGCTCGAAGTCGGAGGCGCTCGGCTACGGGGACGCCGAGTTCGTGCCCTGGCAGATCGGCGCCGTGATGTAGCCGCGGGCGGCGAGTAGTCGCGGGCGGCGAACCGGGCTATGGGGCCCCGTGGGGCCCCTGCAAGAGGCCCGGGAGGGACACCGGTATGACACCCGAAGCCGCCGGCCGCGACATGACCCGCCGCCAATGGAGGATGACCCTGCTCGCGAGCCTGGGCGGCGGGCTCGAGTACTACGACTTCATCGTCTACGGGATCTTCGCCAAGGACATCGCCGCCGCCTTCTTCCCGGCGAGCGACCCGGTCGCGGCGCTGTCGCTATCGCTCGCGGTCTTCGCGGTCGGCTACCTCGCCCGGCCCCTCGGCGGCATGGTGCTGAGCCATTTCGGCGACCGCTACGGGCGCAAGACCGTGTTCGTGGTCACGGTCTTCACCATGTCGGCCTGCACCTTCGGCATGGGGCTGGTGCCCACCTACGCGAGCTGGGGCGTCGGGGCGACGCTGCTGCTCGTCGCCCTGCGCTTCCTTCAGGGACTCTGTATCGGCGGGGAACTGCCCGGCGCCATCACCTTCGTGGTCGAGACCGCCTCGCGCCGGCCCGGCCTCGCCTGCGGCATCGTGTTCTGCCTCGTGAATGCGGGCGTGCTCCTCGCCGCCATGGCGAACCTCGCCCTGCAGACCTGGCTGCCGCCCGCCGCGATGGCCGAGTACGGCTGGCGCGCCGCCTTCCTGTTCGGCGGCCTCCTCGGCTTCGTCAGCTTCTGGCTGCGGCGCACCCTCGAGGAGACGCCCGAATTCCTGCGGCTGCGCCACATGGCCGCCCGCTCCCCGGTCGGCGAGGTCATCCGCCTGCACCGCGGCGCGGTGCTCAAGGGCATCGGCATCGTGGCGCTGACGGCGGGCTTCAACGGCATCCTGTTCGCCCACATGCCGGCCTACCTGATCGGCGTGCTGCACTACCCGGGCAAGGCGGTGGCGCTGGCGATGAACGTGGCGCTCCTGTGCATGTCCGCCTCGCTGCTCCTCGCCTCCACCTTCGCGGACCGGGTCCCGCCGCGGCGGCTGATGCAGGGCTCGGCCCTCCTCCTGCTGGTCGGGGTGGTGCCGGCCTACCGGGCGCTGGCCGCGGGCGACGCCAACCTGTTCCTGGTCCTGCCGCTCCTCACGGTGGCGGTGGCGGGCGCCAACGGCACCTTCGCCTATCTGCTCGCCGGGCTGTTCCCGACCCGGGTGCGGTTCAGCGGCGTCGCCCTCTCGCTCAATCTCGGCTTCACGCTGCTCTCCGGCCTCGGCCCGCTGGCGGCGAACCAGCTCATCGCCACGACCGGCTGGAACGCGGCCCCCGCCCTCATCATCGCGGCGGTCGCCCTCATCGGGATCCTCGTCGCGAGCCGCCTCGCCGACCAGCCCACCGAGATCGGCGCCGCGCTGCCCGCCTCGGGCTGATCTGCCCGGGAGCCCCGCTCCGCACACTGGAGCGAGGCCCGTCTCCATCGCGATCCCGCGGTGGATGACGTCCGGGCCGGCCTTCCGCGCCGGCCCGGGCGACGCTAAGTCGGGCAATGATGAAACGTCCGGTTGGGTGAAGCGTGACGGACGCGCTCGACGACATAGCCGGGATCCTGGAGCGGACCGGGGAGTACCGGGTGCTGCGGCGCCTGCAGCCGCTCGCGCCCGAGGCGGAGCCGCCCGCGGAGCCGACCTATCTGGGCCTCGTCCTCGACACGGAGACGACGGGCCTCGACCCGGCCACCGACGAGGTCATCGAGCTCGGGATGGTGGCCTTCACGTATGGCCGCAGCGGCCGGATCTACCGGGTCCGTGAGCGGTTCAACCAGCTCCATCAGCCGCGCGGGCCGATCCCCGAGACGGTGACGCGCCTCACCGGGATCACGGATACGGACGTGGCCGGCCACCGCATCGACGATGCCGCCGTGGAGGCCCTGGCGGGCAAGGCGCAGCTCGTGATCGCGCACAACGCGCGCTTCGACCGGCGGATGTGCGAGATGCGCTGGCCCTTCTTCGCGGGCCTCGCCTGGGCCTGTTCCTGCCACCAGATCGACTGGCGCGAGGAGGGCCACGAGGCGGCGCGGCTGGGCGGGCTGCTGGCCGATCACGGCCGCTTCCACAACGGCCACCGGGCGATCGACGATTGCGAGGCGCTGCTCTGGCTCCTGGCCCAGCCCCTGCGGCGCTCGGGCCGGCTCGGCCTCGCGGCCCTGCTCGACGCGGCCCGCCGCCCGACCGTGCGGCTCTGGGCCTCCGAGGCGCCCTTCGCCCTCAAGGAGCGGCTGAAGGATCGCAACTACCGCTGGTCGAGCCGGCGGCGCTGCTGGTACGTCGACCTCGACGAGGAGCAGATCGAGATCGAGCGCTCCTTCCTGTCGCGGGAGATCTACGGCGGCGCCCTGCCGGGCCTGGCCGCGGACCGCTTCACCGCCCGCGACCGGTTCTCCTGCCGCACCGACCCGGAGGCGTGACGGGACCCGGCGCCTCCCGCGCCGGATCCCCGCGCGGTCAGTACCCGTAGTAGAAGCGGCGCGGCCCGTAATACGGGCGCCGCCAGTACGGCCGCGGACCGCCGTAATAGTAGCGCGGCCCGTAGAACGGGCGCGGCCCGTAGAACGGCCGGCAATAGCCGAACCGGCCCGGCGCGAAGCCCGGACCGCAGCCGCCCAGCACCGGGATCGCCACCGGCGCGCCCGACAGACCGTCCGCGGCGCCGAGCCCGATCGGGGCCGCGCTCGCCGCCGACGACAACCCGAGGCCGGCCGCCACCAGGGCGGCGAGGCCGAACACCTTGACCTGCGTCATCGCGTGCACACTCCACTCAGGGCCGGACGGCCGGGCTTGGCCGCCCGCACTCCCGCCCTGGTTACGGCACGCGAGTTGAACGCTTCCTGAGTGCAGGCCCGCGCAATCGTTCAGCTGACCCGGTCGCGTCGGGCACTCAGCCCTTGCGCGGCCGCCCGCGGCGCGGGGCGCCGTCGCCGGAGACGGTCGGGTCGGGCGCGGCGCTGCGGGCGGCGCTGCGCACCCGCCGGCTCTGCCCGAGCCCGCTCGTCTTGGCGAGTTCGGAGCGCTGCGCGGCGTAGTTCGCCGCCACCATCGGGTAGTCCGGCGGCAGGCCCCACTTGGTGCGGTACTGCTCGGGGGAGAGCCCGCGCCCCGCGAGGTGACGCTTCAGCGTCTTGTAGGGTTTGCCGTCCTCCAGCGAGATGATGTGGTCCGGCGTGACGGTCTTCTTGATCGGCACGGGGGGCACCAGCTTCTCGGGTTCCGGCTCCGCCGGGGCGACGAGCTGGTTCAGCGAGCCGTGAATCGCGCCGATCAGCCCAGCCACTTCGGAAGCCGGTACCGAGTTGTTCGACACGTAGGCCGACACGATGTCGGCGGTGAGCCCGACGAGGTCGAGCGTGGAGGTTGCATCGTCGTTGGTCATGCGACACCGCAATGTTGGTCTGACTCCACGATGTGCATGACTTTTTCCAAAGGTCAACTTAGTTGTCGAGACTCAAGTTTTTACCTCATAGGATAAGAATCTACGAAACAGCATATTGCGCGCGATCGACTGTTGCGCCACGGTCATGCCGGGCGCGCCCGCCGGGGGTGAACGCGGCGCCGCGGCAATCTTGACGGCAGGCCCTCTTGGTCTCATTTCGGTCGACAAGCCCTTGTAGTTTCTCACGGAAGGCGGCCATCGGCCGTCCCGTCGACCGAGCGTACCGACCATGACCGACCAGACCCGCCGCACCCTCGTCGCGAGCGCCGTGACGGGCCTTGCCGTCTCGCTCCTGTCGCGCCCCGCCGCGGCTTGGCCGCAGCGCGCGCCGGTTCCCGCGCCGGAGCCGGAGGACGACTGGCCGTTCGGCTCGCGCCGCCCGGTCGAGCCGGAGCCGGACCCGTTCTGGGGCTCCCCGCGCCGCCCGGTGCCGCAGGAGCAGCCCCAGGATCAGGCCCAGGCCGTCGACGACGGCCCGATCGACTACGCGCGCGCCTACGCTCCGGTGGCGGGCGAACCCTTCCCGATCCCGGGCTTCCGCTGGCAGCGGGCGAACCCGGCCTTCCTGCGGCAGGACGTCGCCTATGGCGGGCGCTACGAGCCCGGGACGGTGGTGATCGACCCGCGCGCCCATCACCTCTACCTCGTCCAGACGGGCGGGCGGGCGCGCCGCTACGGGGTCGGCGTCGGGCGCCAGGGCTTCGCGTGGGCCGGGAACGCGACGATCAACTCCAAGCAGGCCTGGCCGGACTGGTACCCGCCCAAGGAGATGATCGCGCGCCAGCCCGGCCTCGCCCGGCAGGTGAGCCAGCTCCAGAGCGGCCTCGGCGTCCCGGGCGGCCCGCACAACCCGCTCGGCGCGCGGGCCATGTACCTGTGGCAGAACAACAAGGACACGCTCTACCGCATCCACGGCACCACCGAGCCGGAGAGCATCGGCCGCAGCGTCTCGTCGGGCTGCATCCGCATGATCAACCAGGACGTGATCGATCTCTATGCCCGGGTGGCGGTGGGCGCGCAGGTCGTCGTGATGGGGTGATCCCCCGCGATGAGGGAGGATGCGCCGATGCGATCCGGCGACGCGGATGAGGCGGCCGGGCGCGTGGCACGGGTCGTCCGGTCCTACCTGGACCAGACCCTCTCGGCCCCGAGCGCGGCGATCGACGGCTTCGTCGACATGATGGTCGAGGATGCGTGGCACGGGCAGTTCGCCGAGTTCGTGGCGGACCTGCAGCGCATCAAGATGGCGAATGTCCAGCTCGGCCGCTTGATCGGGGAGGCCGGCTCGGCGGGGCTCCTGCTCGCCGCGGAGGGCGGGGAGCGCGCCGTCGCCCTCTCCCGCCTGAAGCACGACCTGCGCACGCCCCTGACCGCCATCAAGGGCTACAGCGAGATGTGGATCGAGGACATGGCCGTCCTCGACGGCCAGCCCTTCGTCGCCGACCTCACCCATGTCCGCGACTGCGCCGACCGGATGCTCGCGCGGATCGACCGGCTCACCCAGTTCGGCGGCCCTTGCGAGGGGCTCGAGACCGAGCCGGCGCTGGCGAGCGCGGCCATCGCGGAGTTCCTGCACAAGGTCGCCCGGACCGTGCCGGGCCGGGACGCGCCCGGGCTCGTCGGGCGGATCCTGGTGACGGACGACGACCCCATCAACCGCGACCTGCTGCAGCGCCGCCTCACCCGCGAGGGGCACGCGGTGACGCTCGCCGAGACCGGCGAGGCCGCCCTCGCGGCGGTCGCCGCGCAGGATGTCGACCTCATCCTCCTCGACCTGATCATGCCCGGCCTGTCGGGCTTCGAGGTGCTCTGCCGCCTGAAGGACTCGGAGGCCCACCGCCACATCCCGGTCGTGGTGATCTCGGGCATCGACGACATCGGCAGCATCGTCCGCTGCCTGGAGGCCGGGGCCGAGGATTACCTCCCGAAGACCTTCGACCCGACCATCCTGCGCACCCGCATCTCGATGGCGATCGAGCGCAAGTTCCTGCGGGAGCGGGAGGAGCGGCTCCTCCTCAACGTCCTGCCGCGCCGGATCCTCGACCGGATGCGCGGGGGCGAGGCGACCATCGCCGACCGGTTCGCGGACGTGACCGTGCTGTTCTGCGACCTCGTCGGCTTCACGCCCCTCGCCGCGCGGCTCGCGCCCGGGGCGACCGTGGCCCTCCTCGGCGAGATCTTCTCGGCCTTCGACCGCGCGGTGGCGCGGCGCGGGGTCGAGAAGATCAAGACGATCGGCGACGCCTACATGGCGGTGGGCGGCGTCCCGGAGGCGGTGCCCGACCACGCCCGGCGCATCGCCCAGCTCGCCTTCGACATGCTGGCGGAGGCCGAGGCGGTCGGGCGGCGGCACGGCCTCGACCTCGCGGTTCGGATCGGGATCCACTCGGGCGAGGCGGTGGCGGGCGTGATCGGCCAGAACCGCTTCGCCTACGACGTCTGGGGCGACAGCGTGAACGTCGCCGCCCGGATGGAATCGAACGGGCAGCCGGGGCGGATCCACCTCTCGGAGAGCACGCGCCGGGCCCTCGGCGCGGACGTCCCCTGCGCGTCGCGGGGCGTCATGGAGATCAAGGGCAAGGGGCCGATGGAGACCTACTTCCTGCTCGCGGCCCCGGACTAGAGCAGTATCCGATCGCGCTGCAATCGGATACTGCTCCAGGTCTTTGATTTTTTACGCACTTTCTGCGACGAACCGGTATCCACTCCGTCGGAAGATGCTCTTGAGGCCGCGCTCAGCCCGTGGCCGGGCGCCCGCCCTCGAGCAGCGCCGTCACCTTGGCCAGGAGGCGCGGCAGGTCGACCGGCTTGGTGTCGTAGTCGTCGCAGCCGGCCGCCAACGCCCGCTCGCGGTCCCCCGACATGGCGTGCGAGGTCAGGGCGATGATGCGCAGCGTCGCCGTCCGCGCGTTCGCCCGCAGCGCCCGCGTGGCCTCGAACCCGTCCATGGTCGGCAGGCTCAGGTCCATCAGGATCAGATCCGGCAGTTCGGCGGCGGCCACGTCCACCGCCTGCTGGCCGTCCTCGGCGAACAGCACCTCGTAGCCGCTGCGCACGAGCCGGCGGCTCAGCATGTCGCGGTTGAGTTCGTTGTCCTCGACGAGCAGGATGCGGGTCATGGGACCTCCTCTGCCGCGGGCCGCGCGCGGGTCACCCGGATCGCGGGCCCCTGGTGACCCGCCAGCGCCTCCTGGAGGACCGATCTCAGGTCGAGGCGGCCGGCCTCGCCCTTCGCCACCACGCCCTCGGCCATGGTGACGAGCTCCGCCCGCTCCGCCTCCGAGAGGGACCGCGCGGTGAGGACGACGACCGGGATCTCCCTGTGCTCCGGCCGGGCGCGCAACACGCGCAGGAAGGCGAAACCGTCCATCACCGGCATCATCAGGTCGAGCAGGATCAGCCGGGGCGGCGGGTGGCGCTCCAGCCAGTCGAGGGCCTCGCGCCCGTTGCCGACGCTCGCCGCCCGGCAGCCGAGGCGCTCCACCGTCCGGGCGGTCAGGACCTGCATGGCGCGGTCGTCCTCGACGATGAGGACGGGCTCGCCCTCCCCTTGCAGACGGTGAACCCGGATGGCGGCGGCGAGTTGCCCGCGGTCGACGGGCTTGCTCAACACCGCCGCCGCGCCGAGCGAGAAGCCGAGCCCGCGATCCGCCGCGATCGACACCAGGACCACCGGGATCGGGGTCAGGTCCGGATCCGCCTTGAGGGCCTGCAGCACGGCCCAGCCGTCGAGGCGGGGCATCATGACGTCGAGCGTGATGGCGGCGGGCCGCCGGTCGCGGGCCACCCGCAGGGCCTCCTCGCCGGTCTCCGCGTAGATCGGCCGGTAGCCCTCGCGCACCAGGAGCGAGCCGATGATGCGGCGCGAGGCCACCTCGTCGTCGACGACCAGGATCTCCGGCCCCTCGGCGCCGGCCGGCTCGGCCTCCGCGGGCACCGGGCCCGCCGCCTCGGCGGGCGACGCGTCGGGCGCCGCCGGGAGCGCGGCCGCGGGTGGCCGGAGGGGCAGCGTGATCACGAAGGTGCTGCCCTCCCCGAGCATGCTCGTCACGGCGACATCCCCGCCGAGCATGCGGGCGAAGCTGCGCGTGATCGCGAGGCCGAGGCCGGTCCCGCCGAAGCGGCGGGTCGTCGAGGTGTCCGCCTGCTGGAAGGCCTGGAACAGGCGCCCGACCTGCTCCGGCGAGAGGCCGATGCCGGTGTCGCTCACCGCGAAGCGCAGGGTGCCGGGCCGCTCCGGGTCCGGCGTCACCGCGAGCCCGACCTGCCCGCCCTTGGTGAACTTCGCCGCGTTGCTGAGCAGGTTGAGCAGGCTCTGCTTCAGCTTCGTGACGTCCGTGACCATCCGCGTCACGCCCTCGGCGCAGGTCACCGTCAGCCGGTTGTCGTTGCGGGCCGCCACCGGCTCGATCAGCAGGCGCACATCCTCCAGGAGGGCCGGGATCTCGACCTCCTCGAAGAACAGCTCCATCTTGCCCGCCTCGATCTTCGACAGGTCGAGGATGTCGTTGATCAGGCCGAGCAGGTGCTGGCCCGCGCCCTCGATCTTGGTGAGGTCGGCGGCGGCGGCCGCGTTGCCGTCGTCGGCCGCGTCCTCGCGCAGCATCTGGCTGTAGCCGATGATGGCGTTGAGCGGCGTGCGCAGTTCGTGGCTCATGTTGGCCAGGAACTCCGACTTGACCTGGTTGGCGCGCTCCGCCTCGGACCGCGCCAGGTCGAGGTCGAGCTCCCGCTGCTTGAGGTCGGTGATGTCCATGACCAGCGTCACCGTGCCCTGGTCGTGGGTGCGGTGCTTGGTGATCTGGATCCAGTGGCCGCGGATGCGCGTCTCGGTCGTGCTGCCGGAGCGGCGGTGGTCCGCCAGCCGCTGCGCGATCCAGGCATCGCGGTCGAGATCGGCCTCTTCATCCGCCGCGTCGCGGCCCGCCGCGACCTCGCGGATCAGCGCCGCGAAGGGGGTGCCGGCGGGCAGCACGACGGAGCGGCCGGTGAGCATCTCGGCGTAGCGCGCATTGGCCAGGACGAGGCGGTCCTCGCGGTCGTAGAGGGCGAACCCCTCGCGCATGCAGGCCACCGCGTCCTCGAGGGTGAGCCGCTGGTGCTCGGCCTCCAGGGCGAGCCGCGCGCGCTCGGCCTGGGCGCTGCGCAGCAGCGCCACGACCTCGACCATGCCGCGGATCTCCGCGTCCCGGGTCTGCGGGAGCGGGACGTCGTAGCGCCCGGCGCTGATGGCGCTCAGGGAGGCGACCACCTGCCGCAGCGGCACCAGGATCGAGCGCAGCACCAGCGCGGTCAGCCCGATGCCGAACAGGACCGCGAGCCCCACCACCGCCAGGGAGACCCGCGTCGCCGTCATGGTCCGGGCGAGGACGAGGTCGCGGGCGCTGTGGGCCTGGCTCGAGAGCTGGCCGTCGAGGTCGCCGAGGATGCGGTCGACCTCCAGGCCGTGGCGGCGGGCCTCGGCCACCAGGGAATTGCCGATCACCCGCTGGTCGTTGGTGTAGGCCTCGACGCCGCGCTCGGCGGTCTGCACGAAGGCGGCGGCCTCCGCGGCGATCCGCGCGGCGGTGACCGGGTCGGTCCGGGCCAGGATCGCGAGCTGCGCGTCGAGCTTGCGGCGAGCCTCCGCGGCGTTGCGCTCGGACTGGGTGAGCAGGCTGACGGCGAGGTCCGTCGTCCAGTAGCGCAGGTCCGCGAAGGCGTTGCGGACGTCGTTGGCGACCTCGATCCGGACCATGGCGCGGTCCGCGCGGATCGCCGCGGCGGCCGCCCGGTTGAGCGCGCCGCAGAGGTAGAGGTTGGTGCCGATGATGCCGGCCATCAGGATCACGGCCAGCAGCACGAGCCGGGTCCGGATGGAGACGCGGCCGAGGAGGCGCGACGGGTCGAGCGCGACGCCCGGCGCCGGGCCCCGCGCCTGCGCCGGGGGCGCGACGGGGGCCGGCGTCACGAGCGTCTCAGCTTGATGCTGATGACGCCGCCGAGATCCCCGACCGCCGCCCCCTCCTTGGGGTAGCCGGTGACGTCGAGGTCCCCCTTGGGCGCGCCGTGGCAGCCGAGGCAGGAGGCGCTGTAATATTCGGGCACGGCGACCCGGAAGAGGGGTGCGGCCGCATCCTCGACGACCGCCTCGTAGGACTTGCCGGTCGGCCAGTCCGGCATCAGGAACCGCGTGTCGATCACCGCGGCCTCCCAGGCATCCGGCCGGGCCTTGCGGTTGCGCACGAGGCGGGCGGGCGCCGTGACCTTCATGGTCGCCTCGCCCTCGGCCCGGCGCGAGAAGGACTCGCTGACGAGCCGCGCGAACACCGCCGGGATGAAGCCCTTGAAGCCGGTCCCGGCCGCCTCGATCGTGCCCTGGTTGGCGTCGACCACCTCCTTGATGGCCGCCATCTCGTGGCGCAGCAGCCGGCCCTCGCGGCTGTCCGGCGGCAGGGTCTCCGGGTCCGTGCCGGTGGTGCGCCGGTAGATCGCGACGGACCGGGCCAGCACGGCGTCGCCGTCGAGGCCCTTGGGCCCGGGCGCCGGATCGTTGATCGCGTCCTGGGCCTGCGAGATGACGGTGCGGCCCGCCCGCAGCATGGCGGCCAGCATCTCGGCGACGCGGCGGTCGTCCCGGCCCGGATCCGCGCCCTCGCGGCCGGGCGGGAGCGCCCCTGAGGGTTCGACCGCCCGGCCGGCGGAGGATGCGACGAGCGCCGCCAGGACGACGGCCAGAGGAGTGACGGCGCGCCTCATCCGATCATTCCCCGCCAACAAGACGCGAGAAACCGCATCCCCTGATGCTTTATCATCCTGCCCTCGACTGGCAAGCGACCGTCCATCCGAGACGAGGGCCGGTGCTTCCGGCCGCCCCGCGAGACGTCGATGCCGGACGGGCCGGGAGCCCGGAGGCGGCTTGCGCGCCGGCGCGCGGCGGCGTTCATGGGGCGGTCCCGCCCGCCGGACGCACGGAGACGCCGCCATGGACGCCCCCCTTCCGCTGAGAGCCGAATTCCTGTTCCGCCTGAGCCTGACGGTCGACACGCCGCAGGCGATCGGCCCGACCCGCGGCGGCAGCCTGCGCATCGTGCCGGTCACCGGCGGGACCTTCGAGGGGCCGCGCCTGCGCGGTGCGGTGGTGGCGGGGAGCGCGGCGGGCGACTGGCTGCGCGTCGAGCCCGACGGCACCACGCATCTCGACGTGCGCCTCACCCTCCGGGAGAGCGGGGGCGGGCTGATCTTCTGCCAGTACACGGGCCTGCGGGCGGGCCCGCCCGAGGTGATGGAGCGCCTCGCCCGCGGCGAGCCGGTGGACCCGGCCGCGTACTACTTCCGCACGGCGGTCCGCTTCGAGACCGGCGCGGACGACCTCGCGTGGCTCAACCGCCTGCTGGCGGTCGGGATCGGCCAGCGCCCGCCGACCGGGCCGGTCTACGACATCCACGCGGTGCTGTAGCGGGAAAGGCCCTCTCGGCCTGGGTTGCGCCGGTTCGGAAGGCGCATCCCGGGTTCTGCCCGGACCGCCATGCGGCACACCGTCGGGCTGCGGTCCATGACGGCCTCCGAGCCCGACGGCAAGGTCGTTCGCCTGGGCGCCTTGCTATTGTGCCGGGAGCGGCCCATACTCGTTGAATCGATCTTTGGCCGGACTTCCGGGCCTCGCCGCCCCCTCATTGGGGCGCATGCTCCGACACTCTCTCCAAATCCTATCGATCATCCGAGGCTTGGCGTCGCTGATCGCGTGCCAAGCTCACGCCCACGCTTGGGAAAATATGGACACGACTATGAGCAATGGCACCGTAAAGTGGTTCAATGGCCAAAAGGGCTTCGGTTTCATTCAGCCGGAGGATGGCAGCAAGGACGTCTTCGTCCACATCTCCGCCGTTGAGCGCTCGGGGCTGCACACTCTCGCCGAAGGCCAGAAGGTCTCCTACGAGATGGAAACCGACCGTCGCACCGGAAAGCAGTCGGCCGGCAATCTCAAGACCGCGTAGCCCGTCACATCAGGTGCGGACCTTAGGACCGCACCTCATCTTCGTCCCGAGCAGCCCGAACTCCGATGGATTTATCTTAGTGCATTTTTCATTTATCAGCAACGCTGGTCAGCAAACAACCTCAAATGATGCTGAGAGCTTCCAAGTCGAGCGGCTCTGGAAGCAGCAGGCAGATGAACGCCTGGATGTCAGTCATCTTATTGATCGCACCTACCACTATCAATCGGTGCGTGAGTTGCGCTGGCACTTGGCCGACCGGTTCTCGAGCCCCGTCCGCTCCCTCCGCCTGAGCCGGGCCTGATTTTTGGCCGGGTTCAAGGAGGACCAAATCGGCCAGCGGCTGACGTCCTCCTCCGACGCCCGGCGCAGGCTGGTGCGCTCGCGGACACGAAGCCCGGCGCCGGACGCGGCCGCTCGCGGCGCGGCGCGCCGAGGCACGACCCGCGAGGCTTGCCGCGCGGGAGGTCGCCTGGCGAGCGGAAGCAGCCTGCCTGGCGGCCGCGCAGACCGCGATGCGAGAACAGGAACAGCCACGCGCTCGACGCCGCGCCGTCATCCCTCCCCAAGTCAGGAGTTTTCATCCATGTCACACAAGTTCAAACTCCATCAGAACGTGAAGATGCTCCAGGCTGGATTCTCGGATAATCTCGCAAGTATCAGCGAGGTGTTCGAGATCGTGCGGCTGATGCCGTTGGATCGCGCTGGGGAAGCCACCTACCGGATCCGCTCCCGCATGGGCGAGCGCGCTGTCCGAGAGAGCGAGATCTCTCCCGCGCGGTGAGCGCACCCTGCGCTCGCAAGCAGGGGTCTCGTCGGCCGCAGGGCTCCGGTCGCAGGTGTTCGACCTGGCGAGCCTGATGCCGTGAGCGGTCGTGTGGCCAGGAGCACGATCCTGGCGCGGCGCGTGCCCTCCGTCACGGCGTTCGAGCGGCGCGTGGCGCGGCCCGCCCCGCCCCCCGTCGCGCATGCCGGCAACGGCCCGGGATGCCGACGCATCGTGGCCGAAGCGCTCGCGCGCAGCGAACTCGATCGAGACGAAGCCGGGGAAGGCGCGCGGGCAATCGGTCAAAGTTGCGCCGCGAAGCCGGCCGGATTCCGGGCGCGCGAAGGCCCGGCTCGTCCCGAAGGCATCGCGCGACAGACGGGCGGCCAAGGTCCCGAGCTCGGCGCTTGGCTTGCGCAAGGCGGGGCTACGCCGCGCGACGCTCACGCGGACCGCCGACACCGCGCAGCTCGCCCGTTAAGCCCCGGTCATTCCGGTACCCGTGTCCGGGGCGCTGGACCCGGGCTGAAAACACCTATGATTTCAATATCTTGCAAAACATATGGTGCCCGCAGAGGGAATCGAACCCCCACGCCTTTCGGCTGACGATTTTGAGTCGTCCGCGTCTACCAATTCCGCCATGCGGGCACGGATCCCGCTGTGCCGCGCCGGCCCGGTGGAGTCAATCCCGGGGTCAGGCCGTGCGCGGATCCGCGTCGAGGGCCGGGGCCGGCTTCGGATCCTTGGTGCGCGGATCCTTGGTGCGGATGTCCATGGCGTTCCCGCGCCAGACGATGTCCCGCGCCACCCAGGCGGCGGCCCAGATGCCGAGCAGCATCACGTCCCGGGCCAGACAGGCGGCCGGCCAGCGCCAGGAGCGATGCCAGCCGTTGCGGGCGGCGAGCCCCCACTCGGCCCCGTACCACAGCCCTCCCACGCCCAGCACCGCCAACAGACCGGCCAGGCCGCCCCCGGCCGCCGGGTAGGCGCAGGCCAGCGGGATCGCGGCGCCGATGCCGATCTCCGGCGCGAAGAACAGCGGGAAGGTCACGCGGCGCAGCCGCGCCCAGCGCAGCTGGCGCGCCCACACCTCCGCCGCGCGGCGCGGCCCCAGCGGCTGCGGGAACGGCGCTCCCACGAGGTGCACGCGCCGGCCGGCCGCGCGGACCAGCTTCGTCGCCGCCGCGTCCTCGGCGATCTCCGCCCCGAGGGCCCGGATGCCGCCCCGCGCCTCCAGGAAGGGCTTGTGCCAGAGCATGCTCTTGCCCTGCGCGAAGCCGAGCCCCAGGCTCTCGCCGACATACTGCCAGCGCGCCTGGAGCGTGTTGAGGAAGGCGCACTCGACCTCGGCCCAGAACCCCCGCGGCCGCGCGCCCACGGGCGTCGAGCAGACGAGCCCGGTATCGGGCCGCCAGGCCGCCAGGAGCTGCTGCACGTAGTCCCGCGGCATCAGCACGTTGGAATCCGCCAGGATCACCCAGTCGTGGCGCGCCGCCTCCCAGCCGCGCACGCAGTTGTTCAACTTCGGGTTCTCGCTCACCGGCTCGTCCCCGACGATCAGCCGCGCGGGGATCCCCGGATGGGCCGCCATCAGCCGCCGCACCAGGGGCAGGATCGGGTCGCTCCCCCGCGCCACGCAGAAGATCAGCTCGTAATCCGGATACGCGAGGCGGAAGCCCGCGGTCAGCGTCTCCTCGCTGAAGGTCTCCAGGCCGCAGAGCGGGCGCACGATCGAGACCGGCACCGGAGCGGGCGCCGTCCCGCCGCGGCGGCGGCCGATGCGCCAGAGGCCGATCGTGAGGCTGAGGAGGTTGATCGCCGTCAGCCCGAGGCAGAGGGCGGCGAGCCAGATGGCGGTCATGCGTGTCCCGTCGGCACGTAGGCAGGTCCGCGCGCGGCGCGGGCCGGACGCCTGCCGTTCAAACAGACGGCGTATTGCAACCGTGTGACGGTGGACGCCGGCCGGCACGCGGTTAGGTTCCGGGTGCCACGCCCCGGGATGCCCCGATGACCGCCTCGTCCACCCTCTCGCCCGATCCCCGCCCGACCCTCGCGGCGCCCGACGACGATCCCTACCTGTGGCTGGAGGAGGTCGACGGCGCCCGCGCCCTCGCCTGGGTCGAGGCGCAGAACGCCGCCACCCTGGAGGCCTATGCGGACGGGCGCTTCGCGGCGGACCGCGACGGCCTCAAGGCCGCCCTCGACCGGCCCGACAAGATCCCGGGCATCACCCGGCGCGGCGGCCTCGTCTACAACTTCTGGCAGGATGCGGCGCATCCCCGCGGCCTGTGGCGGCGCACGACCCTCGACGCCTACCGGGAGCCGGAGCCCGCCTGGGAACTGCTCCTCGACCTCGACGCCCTCGCCCGCGCGGAGGACGAGGACTGGGTCTGGGCCGGCGCCGTCAGCCTGCCCGGCTCCCACGACCGGGCGCTGCTGAAGCTCTCCCGCGGCGGCGGCGACGCCACCGTGGCGCGCGAGTTCGACCTTCCGTCCCGGGCCTTCGTGCCGGACGGCTTCGCCCTGCCGGAGGGCAAGAGCAGCCCGGTCTGGCTCGACCGGGACACGATGCTGCTGGCGAGCCCCCTCGGCGGGCCGGACCACGCCACGCCCTCGGGCTACGCCCGCACCGTCCGCCTGTGGCGGCGCGGCACCGACCCGCTCTCCGCCCCGGTGATCTTCACGGCCGCGGAAGGGAGCATGGTGGTCTACGCCTATCCCGACCGGGAGGCCTCGCCCGAGCGGGTGGTGTTCGTGGAGCGCACCGGATTCTTCGACGGCACCATCGATCTCGGCGACCGCACCGGCCCCAAGACCCGCCTCGACCTTCCGACCGACGCGGATGCCGGCTGGCACCGCGGCTTCCTCGCGATCCGCACCCGCACGCCCTGGGCCGTCGGCGGCACGGAGTACCCCGCCGACAGCGTGCTCGGCATCGGGCTCGACGCCTTCCTGGCCGGGGACCGGGCCTTCCGGGTCCTGTTCGCGCCGGGGCCGCGCCGCGCCCTGCAGGGCTTCTTCTGGAGCGGGGCGCACCTCGTCGTCGCGGTGCTCGACGACCTTCGGGCGCAGTTCCCGGCCTTCGCCCCCGCCGAGGACTGGCGGGAGAGCCGGATCGAGGGCCTGCCGGAACTCGGGGTCGTCAGCGTCTGGTCCCTCGACGCGGACGAGGAGGAGTCGAACGGCGACCTCCTGGCGGCCACCAACGACCCGATCACGCCCTCGACGCTGCTGCTGACCCGGGCGGGCCTCGCCGCCCCCGCGATCCTCAAACAGGCCCCCGCCCTGTTCGACGCCGACGGGCTGGTGGTGACGCGCCACGAGGCGGTCTCCGCCGACGGCGAGCGCATCCCCTACGTCCAGGCCGGGCCGCCGGGGGAGACCGGCGAGGCGCCCGTGCACCTGTCGGGCTACGGCGGCTTCCAAGTCACGAACCTCGCCGGCTACTCGGCGGTGCTCGGGCGGCTGTGGCTGGCCAAGGGCGGCACCCGGGTCGTCGCCAATATCCGCGGCGGCGGCGAGTTCGGCACGCGCTGGCACGAGGCGGGCCGGCGCGAGGGCAAGGCGCGCTCGCACGACGACTTCGCCGCGGTGGCGGCCGACCTCGTGCGCCGCGGCGTGACGCGGCCCGGCCGCATCGCCGCGGAGGGCGGCTCGAACGGCGGCCTCCTCATCGCCAACATGCTGACCCGCTACCCCGAGCGGTTCGGGGCGCTGCTCTGCACCATCCCGCTCATCGACATGCGCCGCTACCACCGGCTGCTGGCCGGGGCGAGCTGGGTGGCCGAGTACGGCGACCCGGAAGTGCCGGCGGACTGGGACTTCCTGCAGCACATCTCGGCCTACCACGTCGCCGCGCCCGGCCGGCCCTACCCCCCGATCCTAATCGCCACCACCCGCCGGGACGACCGCGTGCATCCGGGCCACGCCCGCAAGATGGCCGCGAAGCTCCAGGCCATGGGCTACCCGGCCCGCTTCTACGAGCCGGAGGCCGGCGGGCATTCCTACGGCAAGAACAGCCAGGAGACCGCGACCTTCGCGGCGCTCGGGGCGGCCTTCCTGCGCCGCGCGATCGGCTGGGAACCGGAGGTCGCCTGAGGCTCAGTGCGCCCGGCGCAGGGCCGCCTCCACGGCGCCCCGGTACCAGACCGCGCCCCGAGGGGCGGGCACCCCGCGCGCGGCGAGCGCCCGGGCGATGCCCGCCACGGAGGTGATGCCCTCCGCCCGGATCGCCGCCAGGACGGGCGCGAGCGCGTCGGCCCGCTGCTCCGCGAGGGCGCGGGTGGTCGCCATGGCCCGGGCGGCCGAGGTCTTGCGGATCTGGTTCAGGCCCATCGACGCCTCGCGGGTCCGGAGGGGAGCGGTTCGGTCCGGTGCGAGACCGGACCACCGCCGCGTGCCGAAGCCGTCGATGGCGCCCGGCGCGGACAGCGTCGGGCAGGTGGGGTTAATGAACGGTTAAAGCCGCCGCGGGTCATCACCCCCGCGGAAAGTCCAGCCCCATCTCGCGGTAGCGCTCGGGATCGTCGGCCCAATTCTCGCGCACCTTCACGTACAGGAACAGGTGCACCGGCGCCTCGGCCGCCTCGGCGATCTCCACGCGCGCCGCCTGCCCGATCGCCTTGATGGTCTGGCCGCCCTTGCCGAGCACGATCTTCCGCTGGCTCTCACGCTCGACGAAGATCGTCTGCTCGATGCGCACCGAGCCGTCCGGCCGCGCCTGCCACTGGTCGGTCTCGACCGTGGAGGAATAGGGCAGTTCCTCGTGCAGGCGGTCGTAGATCTTCTCGCGGGTGATCTCGGCGGCGAGCATGCGCAAAGGCGCGTCCGAGACCTGGTCCTCCGGGTAGAGCCAGGGACCCGGCGGCATCAGCCCGGCCAGAACCCGGCGCAGGTCCGGCACGCCGTCGCCGGTCAGCGCCGAGATCATGAAGGTGTGGTCGAAGGTCAGCCGCGCGTTCAGCGCGGCGGCGAGGTCGAGCAGCCGCTCGCGGGCGATCACGTCGATCTTGTTGAGGACGAGGATCTTAGGGCGGCGCAGGTCCGGCAGCTTGCCCAGCACCGCCTCGACCTCCGGGTCGACGCCCTTGCGGGCATCGACCAGCAGGCAGACCGCGTCCGCGTCCGCTGCCCCGCTCCAGGCGGAGGTCACCATGGCCCGGTCGAGGCGGCGCTTGGGCGCGAAGATGCCGGGCGTGTCGACGAAGACGATCTGGGCCGGCCCCTCGATGGCGATGCCGCGCACGAGCGCCCGCGTCGTCTGCACCTTCCGGGAGACGATCGAGACCTTGCTGCCCACGAGGCTGTTGAGGAGCGTCGACTTGCCCGCATTCGGCACCCCGATCAGCGCGACGAAGCCCGCGCGCGTGGCGGCGGGAAGCGGCGACGCGGGCTCGGAGACGGGACCGGAGAGCGGTTCGGAGTTGAGATCGGACTTGGAATCGGACTTGGGATCGGACATGGGCCTACTCCGTAGCCGCCGCGGCCTCCTCGCGCCAGACGCCCTCGCGCACGAGGAGCAGGCGCGCGGCCTCCTGCTCGGCCAGCCGCTTCGAGCCGCCGACGCCGAGGCTGGGTTCCACGCCCGAGACCCGCGCCTCGATGCGGAAGATCGGCGCGTGGTCCGGCCCGGCCCGCTCCACGACCGCGTAGGTCGGGGTCGGCAGGCCGAGCCCCTGGGCCCATTCCTGCAGGGCCGATTTCGGGTCGCGGCCGCTCGTGGCCTCCGCCTCCCCGGCGGCCCCGAAGGCGCGGTCGATCACCGCCTTGGCGGCGTCGTAGCCGGCGTCGAGGAAGATGCCGCCGAGGATCGCCTCGCAGACATCGGCCAGGATGGCGGGGTTGCGCCGCCCGCCCCCGTGCACCTCCCCGGCCCCGAGCTTGAGGTGGGGACCGACGTCCCAGGTGCCCGCCACCGCCGCGCAGCTCTCCCGGCGCACCAGCCCGGAGAGGCGCCGCGACAGGTCGCCCTCGTCCGCCTCGGGCAGCGCCGCATAGAGCCCGTCCGCCACGGCGAGGCCGAGCACCCGGTCGCCGAGGAATTCGAGGCGCTGGTAGCTCTCGAGCCCGGAGCCGGCGCTGACATGGGTCAGCGCCCGCCGCAGCAGGTCCTTGTCGGCGAAGACGTGGCCGATCCGCGCCTCCAGGGCAGAGAGGTCGGCGGGCTCGCTCCTGCGCTTCCCCCGGCGGATCGCGCCCATCGCGCCCTCGCTCAGTGGATGGTGTGGAACAGCCGGGTCCAGCGCACCGTCCAGGGCCAGTTCCAGATCTGGAGCGGCGAGGCGCCCTCGTCGATCGAGAAGAAGATCACCTCGGCCCGCCCGACCAGGTTCTCGAAGGGCACGTAGCCGACGCTCGACAGGTCGCGCGAATCGGTGGAGTTGTCGCGGTTGTCGCCCATCATGAAGAAGTGATTGGCCGGCACCGTGTAGACGTTGGTGTTGTCCCACAGGCCGCGGTCGCCGTCGCGCTCGATGATCCGGTGCGTCACGCCGTTCGGCAGCGTCTCCGCGTATTGCGGCACGGCGGTAGGCTGCCCGAACGCGTCGGTGGTGGCGTAATCCTCGACCTGCTCGCGCTTCACCGGCTTGCCGTTGATGTTCAGGATCCCGTTGATCATCTGGATCCGGTCGCCGGGCAGCCCGATCACCCGCTTGATGTAATCGGTCGAGTTGTCCTTCGGCAGCTTGAACACCACGATGTCGCCGCGCTTCGGCTCGGCGCCCCAGATGCGGCCGTGCATCTCGAAGGGCAGATAGTCGCTCAAGGGGAGCGAGTACTTGGAGTAGCCGAGCGAGTACTTCGACACGAAGAGATAGTCGCCGATCAGCAGGGTCGGCACCAGCGAGCCGGACGGAATGTTGAAGGGCTGGAACAGGAGGGTACGCACCACGACGGCGATGAGCAGCGCCTGGAGGCCGACCTTCACGAATTCCTTGACGGAGTCCCAGGGCCCCGCCTCCTTGGCGGGCTTGAGGTCCGGATTGGTGCGCACGCGATCCATGGTTCTCGTCTCCGGCGGTCCGCCCCTCGCCGGAGCGACCGCCGAGACGCGGGGAAGGAAGCCGCGGTGCGCGGGGTCTAAACCAACGCCTCTCCGCCCGCAACGCGGGAGGCATCCGCGGGACGCGGCGTTCCGCGCGGCCCTCACGCGGCCGGCACGGCCTCGATCACCACGAAGGCCTGGGCGAGGGGCGGGTCGTCGGTCAGCGAGACGTGGACCCGGGCCAGGTGCCCCTCCGGGATCAGGGCGGCGAGCCGCGTCGCGGCTCCGCCGGTGAGGCGCAGGGTCGGCTGGCCGCCGGGCAAGTTCACCACCTCCATGTCCCGCCAGAACACGCCGCGGGAGAGGCCGGTGCCCAGGGCCTTGGCGCAGGCCTCCTTGGCGGCGAAGCGTCGCGCGTAGGACGGTGCCCGGGCCGCCCGCCGGTCGCTGCGGGCGCGCTCGCCCTCCGTGAAGACCCGGTGCGTGAAGCGCTCGCCGAACCGGGCGAGCGAGCGCTCGATCCGGCGGATGTCGCAGAGGTCGGAGCCGATCCCGACGATCACGCCCCCGCTCCCGCCCGGCCCGCCTCCATGGCCGCCCGCATGGCGCGCACCGCCTCGTCGAACCCGACGAAGACGGATTCGGCCACGATGGAATGCCCGATATTGAGTTCGCGCAGGTGCGGGATCGCCGCGACCGGCCCGACGCTGTCGAGGGTGAGGCCGTGGCCCGCATGGACCTCGAGGCCGAGTTCGGTGCCGTGGGTCGCCGCCCGGGCGATGCGGGCGAGTTCGCGCCGCGCCGCCTCGGCATCCCCGGCCGCCACCGCCTCGCAGTAGCGGCCGGTATGCAGCTCCACCACCGGCGCGCCGAGGCCGCGCGCCGCCTCCATGATGTGCACATCCGCCTCCACGAAGAGCGAGACGCGGATGCCCGCCTCCGTCAGGCGGGCGACGGCCGCCCGCACGGGCTCGCGGGCCGCCACGATGTCGAGTCCGCCCTCGGTGGTGCGCTCCTCGCGGCGCTCGGGCACGAGGCAGGCGGCGTGCGGGACGAGCCGCAGGGCGATGGCGACCATCTCCTCGGTGATCGCCATCTCCAGGTTCAGGGGCCGGTCGATCTCGCGCTTGAGCCGCTCCACGTCCTCGTCGCGGATGTGGCGGCGGTCCTCGCGCAGGTGCGCGGTGATCCCGTCGGCCCCCGCCGCGACCGCGATGCGCGCGGCGCGCAGCGGGTCCGGGATCACGCCGCCGCGGGCGTTCCGGAGGGTGGCGATGTGGTCGATGTTGACGCCGAGGCGAAGCGGGGACGGGGACATCGGTCGAAGGCTCCCGGAGGTGGGCGCGGTGTAGCGGAGGCGGGCGCCGAGGGCCAGCGTCGCGCCCTGTGCGTTTCGCGGCCAGCGCGGCCGGTCGCGCCTGGACACCTCGCCGACGCCCCGCCAAGGATGGCCGCGCGGCAGCGGCGGGGCGGTCCGCCTCCCCCGTCGGCGCACGGGAGCCCCCTCGCGCAGGCCGGGCCGGCCGCGGGCCCGCCACGGAGACAGAGCGACGATGTCCGTTCGACGGCCCGACCGCGGCTTGCGCCCGAAGGCCCGGCCCCACAACTTCGCCGCGATCCGCGGCTACGCAGACGCCCTGCGCGCCGCGGCGGAACCCCTGCCGAGCGTCGCGGTTGCCGACCGAACGGCGATGCGAGCGAGACGAGGAGCAGCTTTGGTGACGATCCTGAGGAACGCGCTCGCGGCGCTCGCGGGCCTCTGGGCCGTCGCCGCGGCGGCCCAGACCGGATCGGTGCCCCCGCCCGCCGCCCCGCCCGCCCCGACCGCCAAGCCGGAGGCGCCGCCCGCCAAGCCCGACGCAGCGCCGGCCAAGCCGGAGGCGCCGCCCGCCAAGCCGGCCGAGACGCCCCCCGCGCCGGCGGCGTCCGGCCCGGCCTCGCCGCCCGCCGCCGCGCCCCCCGCTTCCCCGCCGCCTCCCGCCGCCCCGCCGGCCGCCGCGGCCCCGCCGGCCGCCGCGGCCCCGCCCCCCGGTACGCCTGCGACCGTCCTCGACGCGCAGGATTACGACGGCGTGCTGGGCAAGCCCGTGCGCAGCGCGGCCGGCGAGGATATGGGGCGGATCATCGACATCATCGTGGACAAGGACGGCCGGCCGCGCGCCGCGATCATCGATTTCGGCGGCTTCCTCGGCGTCGGCTCGCGCAAGATCGCCGTGGATTGGCGCGCCCTGCACTTCGCGGCCGACAACAAGCCCGGCCGGGCCGTGCTCCAGCTCAATCGCAACCAGGTGCGCGTCTCGCCCGAGTACAAGCCCGGCGACCCGATCGTGGTGCTGGGCCCGGCCTCGCCGGCTCCGGCGGCCGCGACCCCCTCGGCGCCCGCGCCCGACGCGGATCAGGCCGCCGCGCGCGGCCCACAAGAGAAATGACGGCGGCGCGCCGATCCCAGCGCCGGGCGCTCGCCCACCGGGACATCCCCCGCTTCGAGACACGGGCGGAGGCCGTGGCCCGCGAGCCGGTCCGGGAGAGGCCCGCCCCCGCGGTGCCCCTCCCGGGCACGCGCCGGGAGAAGCCCGCGCCCTCGGCGGCGAGCAGCCGGGGCCTCGACGCCTTCACGTTCTTCGTCGCCAACCTGCAGACCGGGTTCGGCCCCTTCATCGCCGTCCACTTCACGGCTCACCAGTGGACCCAGGCCGATATCGGCCTCGTGCTCACCATCGGGGGCCTGTTCAGCCTGTTCGGGCAGGTGCCGGGCGGCGCCTTCGTGGATTGGGTGAGGCGCAAGCGCCTCGTCGCCGCCCTCTCGGTCGCGATCATCGGGGCGAGCGCGGCCGGGCTCGGCCTGTGGCCGAGCTTCCTGATCGCGGCGCTCGCCATGGCGGCGCACTCGGTCGCGAGCTGCACGCTCACGCCGGCCATCGCGGCGATCAGCCTCGGCCTGTCGGGCCATGCCCGGCTCGGCGAGCGGCTCGGGCGCAACGCCCGGTTCTCCTCGATCGGCAACGCGCTGGCGGCGGCCGGAATGGGAGCCTGCGGCTACTACCTGTCCAACGCCGCGGTCTTCTACGTGACGGCGGCGCTCGTGGTGCCGACCCTGGTCGCCCTGTCCTTCATCCGCCCCGGCGAGATCGAGGTGGTGCGGCCGCAGGGCCGGGAGGGCGCGCCGCCGCCGAGCGGCTGGGCGAGCCTGCGGCTCGTCCTCACCAACCGGGCGCTGCTCTGCTTCTCCGCCTGCATCCTGCTCTTCTACGTGGCGAACGCCGCGATGCTGCCGCTCGTCGGCAGCGTGCTGACCATGCGGGCGAGCCAGACCGCCACCATCCTGATCGCCGCCTGCATCATGGCGCCGCAGATCGTGATGGCGCTGATCGCCCCGGCGGTCGGCCGGGCGGCGCAGACCTACGGCCGCCGCCCGCTCCTGATCCTGGGCTTCGCCGCCCTGCCCCTGCGCGGGCTGCTCTTCGCCTACACGCAGGAGCCCGAGGTGCTGGTGCTGATCCAGGTGCTCGACGGGATCTCGGCGGCGGTGATCGGCGTCATGGTGCCGCTCGTGGTCGCCGACGCGACGCGGGGCACCGGCCGCTTCAACCTCGCCCTCGGGGCGATCGGCACCGGCATGGGCGTCGGCGCCGCGATCAGCACGACCCTGTCGGGCGCCATGGCCGACCATCTCGGCACCCACGCGGCCTTCCTGGGGCTCGCCGGGGTGGCGATGCTGGCCCTCGTGCTGCTGCTGCTGGTGATGCCCGAGACGCGGCGGGGGCGCGGCGGTTGAGCGGCGGCACCCTGCTGCGGCGCGGGGCTTTTTTCGCAGCGCGGCAGGGCCGCTCAACTCCCGTTCATGTAGGCCCGCTATAAATCCTGCGCGCCGCGAGTTTTTGCCTGCAACATAAGGCGACGCTTTCGCGTTGCGGCTAAGGCGGGTTGGTCCGGGGCACCGGGTCGGCCCTTTCGTTCCACGACCGGCCGCGCGCGGACGAAGAACCGGGATCGATCGCCAGATGGAAGACCTCTGCGCCTACGCTGAACGGCCCTGGGCCTTCGTGGCCCGCTACCTGCGGCGGCGCGTGGTTCCCCACGCCGCCATCGTGGTGTCGGTCCTGGCCGCCGTGACCTGCTCGGTGAGCACGCAGTACGGGATCAAGGGCGTGGTCGACGCGCTCGGCAAGGGGCCGCAATCGGGCGAGATCTGGGGCGCCCTGGGCGTGCTGATCGCCTTCATCGCGGCCGACAACATGCTCTGGCGCGTGGCGAGCCTGGTGGCGAGCTTCACCTTCGTGGCGGTGACGGGCGACATCCGGCGCGACCTGTTCCGGCACATGACCGGCCACTCCCCCTCCTACTTCGCCGACCGGCAGCCCGGCACGCTGGCGAGCCGGATCACGGCGACCTCGAACGCGATCTTCACCGCCGAGAACATGTTCGTCTGGAACGTGATGCCGCCCTGCGCGGCGGCGTTCGGGGCGATCCTGTACGTGGGCGCGGTCTCGGTGCCGATGGCGGCCGGGCTGCTGGTGATCTGCGGCGGCGTCGTGGTGCTGATGTTCCGCATCGCGGCGGCCGGCAAGCCGCTGCACCACGACTTCGCCGAGAAGGCCGCCTCCGTCGACGGCGAGATGGTCGACCTCGTCAGCAACATGCCACTCGTGCGCGCCTTCTCGGCCTTCAAGCGGGAATTCGTGCGCTTCGACGGCACCATCGGGACCGAGATGAAGGCCCGCCGCCGCAGCCTGCTCTACCTGGAGAAGCTGCGCATCATGCACGCGGTGATCACCGTGGTGGCGGTGCTCGGCCTGCTCTACTGGGCGGTCAAGATGTGGGAGGCGGGCAGCGCGACGGCCGGCCAGGTGGTGCTGGTCTGTACGCTGGGCATCACCATCCTGGCCGCGACCCGCGACCTCGCGGTGGCCCTCGTCGACGTCACCCAGCACACCGCCCGCCTGTCGGAGGCGCTGAAGACCCTGCTGCAGCCGCACGACCTGCGCGACCATCCGGAGGCGAAGCCCCTGGTGGGCGGGGGCGCGCGCCTGGAATTCGACCGCGTCGCCTTCAGCTACCCGGACGGGCGGGAGGTGTTCCGCGACTTCACCCTGACGATCGAGCCGGGCCAGACCGTCGGCCTGGTGGGGCGCTCGGGCGGCGGCAAGTCGACCCTGTTCACGCTGCTGCAGCGCTTCTACGACCCGCAGGGCGGGCGCATCCTGATCGACGGCCAGGATATCGGCCGGGTCACGCAGGAATCCCTGCGCGAGGCGATCACGGTGGTGCCGCAGGACATCTCGCTGTTCCACCGCTCCCTGCGCGAGAACATCCGCTACGGCCGGCCCGACGCGACCGACGAGGAGGTCTGGGCCGCCGCCGAGGCCGCGCGCTGCACGGACTTCATCAACGACCTGCCGCAGGGCTTCGACACGATCGTGGGCGACCGCGGCGTGAAGCTCTCGGGCGGGCAGCGCCAGCGCATCGCGGTGGCCCGGGCCATCCTGAAGAATTCGCCGATCCTGCTCCTCGACGAGGCCACCTCCGCCCTCGACACCGAATCCGAGGAGGCGATCCGCGAGGCGCTGCACAACCTGATGCAGGGTCGCACCGTCATCGCCATCGCGCACCGCCTGTCGACCCTGAAGGATTTCGACCGGATCGTGGTGCTGGACGGCGGCCAGGTGATCCAGGACGGCTCGCCCGAGCGGCTGGTCCACCTCGACGGCTTCTACCGCGACCTCATCCAGCGCGAGACGCTGAAACTGTCGCGCGAGGCGGCGTAGGGTCGACCCTCAACCACCTCGGCCGGGCGAAGGGCCGCTGCGGATGGTTCTCTGCCCGTCGTGGAGACGCCTCTCAAGGGCGGAAGAACGGAACCGCGGGCCAGGGGGAATGACCGGTGGTGGAACTCGCGGCCCCGATCGAGCGATCGAGGCGGCGATCGACCGCCTTCTGCGGCACGGTCCCGGCGCCTGCGGCGCGACTTTGCCCGTCCCTCCCGCGGTTCAGGCGTCTTCGGCGAGAGCCGCCCGGACCTCCGGCAGGTCCCAGACCCGCTCGATCGCGGCGGCGCCCTCGCGAACGATCGCGCCTTCGTCGCCTGCCAGGTAGCGGCCTTCGTTGATGAGGACCCGGCCATCGACGAGGACCTGGGCGATGTCGGCCCGGTTGGCCAGTGCGATCAGGGCGCGCAAGGGATCGTACAGCGGCTGCAGGTGCGGGTGCGTCATGTCCACCACCGTCAGGTCGGCGGTGGCGCCCGGCGCGATCACGCCGAGATCCGGACGCCGGATGGCCGCGGCGGCCTGTCGCGTCACGGCATCGATGAGGGCGGCGGAATCCGCGACCTCGGCCCGGCCAGCGGCGACCTTCGAGATCAGCGAGGCGGCGTTCAGCTCGCCCAGCAGGTCCATGTTGTAGCCGTCGGTGCCCACCAGGGTGCGCAGGCCGTGGGCGGCGAAGCGACCGAAGGCTGCGGTGCGGCCGGCCCGGGCGAAGACCCGCGGACAGTTGAGCACCGTGGCGCCCCGTGCCGCCATCAGGCGCAGGTCGTCGTCGCTGCTGGCAACGCAGTGGGCGGCCAGCAGGTCCGGCGCCAGCAGGCCCAGCCAGTCGAGGTATTCGGCGGGACTGCGCCCGTCGTGGCGCGCCCGGATGGTCGCGACCTCGTCGTCGCTCTGGGCGAGGTGGATGGTCATCGGCACGCCGAGTTCGCGAGCCCGGGCGGCGCAGGCGCGGAGCAAGTCCGGGCCGCAGGTGTCGGTGGCGTGCGGGCTCATCGCGAGGCGGATGCGCCCCTGCCCCTTGCCCTCCCAGCGGGCGTGAAGCGCGTCCCACACCGCGAGGTCGGCCTCGCCGTCGTCGCCCCTGTACGTCACGCGCCCGTCCGGGCCGGCCTTGGCGTCGGCGGTGGAGAACAGGTAGGGCGCGCCATAGAAGCGCAGGCCCATCTCCTCGGCCGCCTCGAACATCTCGGGCAAGCCGTTCCGGAACGGCTCCATCACCGTCGTGGCGCCCCCCTTGAGGAGTTGCAGGACGCCGAGCCGGGCGGCGGCCAAGCGCTCCTGCGGCGACAGGACGTGGAGCGCGATCTTCGAGAGCGGCAGCAGCACCGTGTAGACGATGCTCTTGCCGCCCTTGCGGCCCCGCCCGTCCTCGGTGTGCGAGCGCGCGATCGCTTCGCTGAAGCAGTGGTTGTGCAGGTTGAGCAGGCCCGGCAGCACGAGGCGGCCGGGCTGGTCGTAGATCTCGTCCGCCGCCGGCCGGTCCGGCGTGACCGCGGCAATGCGACCGCCCTCGACCAGCACCCAGCGGTCGCGCAGGATGCGCGGCGCGCCGTCCTGGAGGGTGAGGAGGTACGTGCCGAAGATCGCGACCGTGGTCACGCTGCCCTCTCGTGCTTCAAGAAGTTGCCGGCGATCGCCGCGCCGGTGGTGATCCAGAGATCGGGGCAGCCCTGGGCGTAGGTCAGGAACTCGCGCAGCAGGCGCAGCCGCATCGGCCGGCCGCTGCACTGGGGATGGAGGACCGTCGTCACCATCGCCCCCCAGTCGCGCACCTCGTCGAGCTCGTCCTTCCACAGCGACAGGACGTGCTCCTTGGGAAAGATCGAGCGCGGGCTGAACCGGGTCGAGAGGCCGTGCATCCAGTCGTCATAGCTCGCCGTCACCGGCAATTCGATCGGGCCCGGGGTGCCGTCACGAAGCACGTGGCGGTATGGCCGCACGTCGTCGCGGAAAGACGACGTGTAGACGATGCCGTGCGCGACCAGCGTCTTGCGCAGGTCTTCGGTGAACTCGCCGTAGGGGGCGCGGTAGCCCGTCGGCACCACGCCGAGGCGGCGCCTCAGGGTCTCGAAGCCGCGCTCGATCTCCTCCTCCATGAAGGGCGCGCCCGGATCCGGCATCAGGTGGTGGTAGCCGTGGTGCCCGATCTCGTGGCCGGCCCGCACGATCGCCTCGGCCATCGCCGGATAGGCATCGACCGCCCAGCCGGTGATGAAGAAGGTGCCCTTGAGGCCGAGTTGGTCGAGGAGGTCGAGGAGCTTCGGCGTGCCGACCCGGGCCTCGTAGGCACCGTAGCTCATGGTGACCAGGCGCTCGGCGTGGCCGGCATCCTTGCTGGTCCAGGCGCTCTCGGCGTCGACGTCGAAGGAGAGGAACATGGCCGAGCGGTACGGTGCCGGCCAGGGGTAGTCCGGGGCCGGCGGGGCGAGATTGGCGGGGGTGAGCGGGATGCTGTCGAGGGCGGCGCGATTCATGGGCGGTCTCGTGTGGTCGGGTTACTGCGGAGCGCCGGCTTCGACGCGTTCGCGCTCTCCCCTCTCCCACACGGGAGAGGGGATCCCGCGCTTTATTCTGCAAAGGACAGCCGATAATAGTCGGTTGTTCATTTCGCCCCGTTGACCAGCGCCTTGTCGACGCCGTTCTCGGTGAGCATCCATTTCTTCAGGAGCGCCTTGTAGGTCCCGTCGGCGATCAGCGCGTCGAGGGCGCCGGCCACGGCCTGGTGCAGGCCGGTCTCCTTCACAGGAAGCGCGATGCCGGTGTACTGGAGCGCGATCGGGGTGCCGATGGCCAGGTAGGTGTCGGGCTCAAGCCCCATCACGTAGGGCAGCGTCTCGTTGCCCTGCACGGCGGCGTCGATGCGGCCCTGCTTGAGCTGGGTGCGGGCATCGGCCGAGCCTTCCGTGCCGACGAACACCACCGGGTTGTCCTTGCAGTTCTGTTCGCTCCAGGCCGCGATCTCGCGCGGGAAAGAGGTGCGCCGGCTCGCCCCGGCCTTCTTGCCGCAGAGCGAGGTCACGTCCTTGAAGTCGCCCTCGCGGGCCTTGCGGACGAAGAATTGCGGGCCGCTGCGCAGGTAGTCGACGAAGGCCGCGGTGTCGTGCCGGGTCGCGAGATCGGTCATTCCGGAGAGGATGGCGTCGACCCGGCCGGTCGCGAGCGCCGGCATCATCTGGTCGAAGCTCGTCTCCTGCCAGGCGAGCTTGACCCCGAGCGTCTTGGCCAGGGCATCGCCGAGATCGACGTCGAAGCCGGTGAGCTGCCCGGTCGCCGGGTCCTTGAACTCCATCGGCGGGTAGTTCGGCACGATCGCGACCTTGAGCGTGCCGCTCTTGGCGATCTCGGGCGGCAGGGCGGCTTTCGGAGCGTCCTGCGCCGCGGCCATCGTGGCGGACAGGCTCAAGAGACCGATCGCGATCAGGCGCTTCACCAGACCCTCCTCGAAAACTCTCAGCCGATCACCGCCGAGAGGAAGCTGCGGGTGCGGGCCTCGCGCGGCCCGCCCAGGACCTCGGCCGGCGTGCCCGCTTCGACGATGCCGCCGTGGTCCATGTAGACGACGGTGTCGGCGACCTCGCGGGCGAAGCCCAGCTCGTGGGTGACGACCATCATGGTCATGCCGGAACGCGCGAGCTCGCGCATCACCGCCAGCACCTCGCCGACGAGCTCGGGGTCGAGGGCCGAGGTCGGCTCGTCGAACAGCATCAGCCGCGGCTTCATGGCGAGCGCCCGCGCGATGGCGACGCGCTGCTGCTGCCCGCCGGAGAGCTGGGCGGGATAGTTGCCCGCCTTGGCGGCGAGGCCGACCCGGGCCAGCAGCGCCACCGCCTCGTCCCGCACCTCCGCCGGCCGGCGGCCCTGGACCTGGACCGGGCCCTCGATGACGTTCTCCAGCGCGGTCTTGTGCGGGAAGAGGTTGAAGCGCTGGAACACCATGCCGGTCTTGAGGCGCTGGCGCGCCACCTCGCGCTCGCTCAAGCCGTGCAGCCGCCCGCCGGCCTCGCGCATCCCTAAAAGCTCGCCGTCGAGCCAGATGCCGCCGGCATCGATCCGGGTGAGCTGGTTGACGCAGCGCAGGAGCGTCGTCTTGCCCGAGCCCGAGGCGCCGATCAGGCACATCACCTCGCCCGCGTGCACGTCGAGGGAGACGTCGTCGAGGGCCTTGAACGTGCCGAAGCTCTTCGAGACGCGGCGGACGGCGACGAGGGGCGGCGCGCTCATCGGGTGATCCTCGCGGTGCCGCGGGAGAAGCGGCGCTCGAGCAACATCTGCAGGGGCGTCAGGGCCGACACCACCAGCAGGTACCAGAGCCCGGCGACGATCAGCAGTTCGATGACGCGGGAATTGGCGTAGTAGATGTTCTCGGCGGCGTGCAGCACCTCCGGGTACTGGATCACGCTGGCGAGCGAGGTCGCCTTGACCAGGCCGATGAACTCGTTGCCAAGGGGCGGCAGCACCACCCGCATCGCCTGGGGCAGGATGATCCGGTGGAGCGCCTTCAGCTGGCCCATGCCGATCGCCTGCGCGGCCTCGTACTGCCCGGCATCGACCGAGAGCAGGCCGGCCCGCATCACCTCCGAGGTATAGGCGCCCTGGTTGATGCCGAGGCCGAGCAGCGCGGCGAGGAACGGCGTCATCACCTCGACCGACTTCGCCGACCACAGGCCCGGGATGCCGATGACCGGAAAGACCAGCGCCAGGTTGAACCACAACAGGAGTTGCAGGATCAGTGGGGTGCCGCGAAACAGCCACGTATAGCCGACCGCTACCCCCTTCAGCAGCGGGTTGGGCGAGAGCCGCATCACCGCCACGACGAGGCCGAGCACGATGCCGAGGCTCATCGCCAGCCCCGCCATCACCAGGGTGTTGACGATGCCGTGCAGGATCACCGGCACCGTGAGGAAGCGGGCGACGTAAGCCCACTCGATCTGGCCATGCGCGAAGGCGCGCCCGATCAGCGCCAGCACGATCAGGATCAGGGCGGCCGCGATCCAGCGGCCCCAATGGGGCTGCCTTGCGGTCGGCAAGCCGGTGAGATCCGGAAACCCCTCGGCCAGGGCGCGCCCGCTGCTCATTGCTCGCTCGCGTTCAGGAGAGGTTCGGGCACGGCATTGGCCGACAGACCGTATCGGGCCAGGATCGTGCCGTAGCTGCCGTCGGCGATCATCGCCCGCAGGGTCGCGGTCAGGGTCTCGCGCAGGGCAGCATCCTCCTTGCGCACCATGATGCCCTGGTAGCCCTTGGTGAAGGGCGTGCCGAGCACGCGGTAGCGGCCGGCCTCCAGGCTCTGTGCGTAGGGTAGCGTCTCGCTGCCCTGGACCGCGGCGTCGATGCGGCCCTGCTTGAGCTGGTTGCGCACGTCGATGCTGTTCTCGCCCGGTGCGACGACGGCCGGCGGCTTGCCGGCGGCGGTGCAGGCCGTCCTGCTCCACTCCTCGATCTGGGCCGGGAACGAGGTGCTGCGGGTGGTTCCGATCCGCTTGCCGCAGAGATCCGCCGGGACTTGTGCCGGGCTGCCGGCGAGGGCGAAGAACTGCGCGCCGGTCGTCAGGTAGTCGATGAAGTCGGCCTTGTCCCGGCGCGAGGCGCGGTCCGAGATGCCGCTGATGATGAAGTCCGACCGGCCGGATTGCAGCGACAGGATCAGCTCGGCGAAAGGCACCTCGCTCCAGGCGATGCCGACCCCGAGGCGCTTGGCCATCTCGGTCGCGAGGTCGATGTCGAGGCCTTTCAGCGTGTTGGTCTCGGGGTCGCGGTACTCCATCGGCGCGTAGGTGGCGTTGACGGAGAGCCGCAAGCTGCCGCGCTGGCGGATCTCGTCGGGCAGGCCGGCGGCGGCGGCGCGGCCGGCCGCGAGGGCGGCCAGGATGACGAGGACGAGGGCGTTCCGCATCGCCGTCACTCCGCCGCGAGCGGCGCCGGCTCGATCACGCCCGCCCGCTCGGTGATCGGCCCGTACTGCGCCGGCTGGCGGTGCTGGCCGAAATTGAACATCTTCTCCTTGCCCTGGCGGCAGCGATCGAGGTCGCATTCGGCCACCACCACCTCGTCGCCGAGGCTCCGCGCCTGCGTGACGATGCGGCCGTCGGGATCGACGATGCAGGAGCCGCCGATCAGGCCCGATCCGTCCTCGTCCCCGGCTTTCGCCACCGCCACCGCCCAGGTGGCGTTCATGTAGGCGTTGGCCTGGACGACCAGCGTCGAGTGGAAGGTGCGCAAGGCGGCGTCCTCGCTCGTGCCGCCGTTGGGATCGTAGGCGGCCGAGTTGTAGCCGACGCAGACCAGCTCGACACCTTGCAGCCCCAGGACCCGCCAGGCCTCGGGCCAGCGCCGATCGTTGCAGATCATCATGCCGACGATCGCGCCGGCCCAGTCCGCGCCGGCCCGGAAGGCCGGGAATCCGGCATTGCCGTAGGAGAAGTAGCGCTTCTCGAGCTGCTGGAAGCGGGCGCCCGGCCGCGGCTCGACCGAGCCCGGCAGGTGGACCTTGCGGTAGCGCCCGAGAATCGACCCGTCCGGTTGGACCAGGATCGTGCTGTTGAAGCGCTCCCCCTCCGGTGTCAGCTCGGCGTAGCCGATGTTGAAGCCGACCTTCAGCTCCCGGGCGCGGTCGAACAGCGCCTGGACCGCCGGATTGGGCATCGCGCGCTCGAAATACCGGTCGAGCGCGTCGCCTTCGAGGAGCCAGCGCGGGAAGAACGTCGTGAAGGCGAGTTCGGGGAAGACCACCAGCGTCGCGCCGCGCCCCGCCGCCGTCTCGAGCAGGCGGATCAACCGGTCGAGGGTGTGGGCGCGGGAATCGGCGCGCTGGATCGGCCCCATTTGGGCCGCCGCGACGGTGACGACACGGGACATCATGACCTCTGCGTGGGCGATATGCTTAATCTGTAAGCATTACGTCGTATCGACCCCCTGCGATGTCCCGATCATGCATATCCCTTACGCCCCTACAATCCTGCGGCCTATGATAAATTCCGCCAGACTATAAGCTGAGGTGATGATGAACCTGCGGCAGCTTGAGATCCTGCGGGCCGTGGTTCGGCACCGCACCACCCTGGCGGCGGCCGAGGAACTGGCGGTGTCGCAGCCGGCGGTGAGCAACGCCCTCAAGGCGATGGAGGCGCAGGTCGGCTTTCCCCTGTTCGACCGCATCAACAACCGACTGTTTCCGACCGCCGAGGCGATGACGCTCTACCGAGAGAGCGAGGCGATCTTCGCGCTCCATGCCAAGCTGGAGAACCGCCTGCATGACCTGCGCGAGAACCGGCACGGGCACCTCGCCATCATGGCGACCCCGCCGCTGGCCTACGGCCTGCTGCCCCGCGCGCTCGCCGCCTTCGTGCGCGGGCGGCCGCAGACGCGGCTGTTCTTCGACGTGCGCCGCTACGAGGGGGTGATCGAGGGCGTATCCAGCCGGGTCGCGGAACTCGGGTTCGCACTCGGCCTGTCGAACCACGTCGGCATCGCCCACGAGGTGGTGCACCGGGGCGAGATGGTCTGCGTCATGGCCCCCGACCATCCGCTGAGCCTGACGCCGAGCGTCACGCCGGCGGATCTCGCCCGCCACCCCTTCATCGGGCTGGAGCGCGGGACGCGGCTCGGCGAGGCCGTGCGGGACGCCTTCGCGCGGGCCGGCGTGCCGTTCGACGCCAGCGTCGAGGTGCGCTACTGCAACACCGCCTGCGTGCTGGCCGGGGCCGGGGTCGGCGTCGCGGTGGTCGACCCGTTCTCGCCCGCGCAAGGGAGCGCGCATCCGGTGGTGGTGCGTCCGTTCGCACCTCGCACGCCGGTCGAAGCCTTCATGCTGTGGTCGGAGGCCGAGCCGCTGTCGCGCCTGGCGCGGGCGTTCCTGGCGGAGGTGCGGGCGGCGCGGACCGGCGTGACGGAGTGATGCCGGTGTCGGACGTCTCTTGCGGCGACGATATCAGCAGCACGCGACCGCGCCCGCAGTCCTGAAAAAGGCGCCCGGCCGCGCGCGCCGGCTGATCGGCGACACGGGCTACGATGCCGACTGGCTGAGCCAGGACCGGCGTCAGCAGGG
Organism: Methylobacterium sp. JK268; assembly: GCF_054052225.1. Taxonomy (NCBI): domain Bacteria; kingdom Pseudomonadati; phylum Pseudomonadota; class Alphaproteobacteria; order Hyphomicrobiales; family Methylobacteriaceae; genus Methylobacterium; species Methylobacterium sp. JK268. The sequence goes on from NZ_JBSVZN010000007.1 coordinate 209,763, forward strand.
CATCCGCGTGGTCATTCCCGGCACGCGCGCCCGCAAGCGCAAGATCCGCCTCGACACGCGGCGCTCTCGCGACCGATGGCGGGTCGAGGCGGTCTTCTGCCGCCTCAAGGACTTTCGCCGCATCGCCACCCGCTCCGACGAGTTCGCCCGCAACGTCGCCTCCGCCCTGGCCCTCGCCGCCGTCCCCGCGGGGCGTCGCGTCCGAAGCCCGCCGGGCGGTGGTCCGATGGCGCCGCCCGGGTCCCCGTCACTCGATCACCTCCGTCGCGAGCGCCAGCAGGATCTCGGGCACGGCGAGCCCGAGCGATCGCGCGGTCGTGAGATTGACCGTGAACGTGAACCGCGTCGGTTCTTCGAACGGCAGTTCGGCCGGCCGCGCCCCTTCCAGAACACGCGCGACCATGCCCGCCGCCCGCTCGAAGCTGCCGACAAGGTCGGGACCGTAGGCCATCAGGCCGCCGTCGCGAACGAGGAATGCGAACTCGTAGACGGCGGGCAGGCGCAGGCGAGCGGCGAAATCGAGCACCCGGCTCCGGTTCAGCAGGGTGAGACTGTCGCTGACCATCAGAAGGCCGTCGGGGCGGTCGCGTTCGATGTCCGCGAAGGCGCGCGTGAAGTCGTCCGGCTCGCGCACGCCGACCGCCTGGACGGCGAGGCCGAGCGCGGCCGCGGCACTCTCGGCTTCGCGAACCCTCAGGGTCATTCCGAGATCGTCGAGGTTCCACAGCATCGCCACGCGCGTCATCGTCGGCTGGAGCTGCTTCAGGATTTCCAGACGCTTCGGCGACAGGCGAACCGACTCGTCCGAGATGCCGGTGATGTTGCCTGCCGGCCTGGACAAGCTCTCCACCAGGCCGGTCGCGACGGGATCGCCGGTCCCGAAGATGATCACGGTCGGAATCGTCCCTTCCTGCTTCGCCACGAGGGCCGCGGGATAGGACTGGACGACGACGACATCGACGCCGCTGTCGATCAACTCCCGGAGCAGGGACGGCAAGCGGTCGAGTTGCCTCTGTGCGCCCCGCCGCTCGATGACGAGGTTGCGCCCGAGCTCGTAGCCGTTCCGGGCGAGGCCCCGCAGGAACGCGGCTCCGAACTCGCTGGTGTCGCTCGGGGGCACGGCCGCGTGAAGCAGTCCGACGCGATACACCCGCGAGGGAGTCTGGCCGCGAGCCCCGCCGCAGGCCAGCGCGCCCGCGGCCGTCGCGAGCCCGGTGACGACGTCCCGCCGCTTCATGAGACCCTCTCGAAGCGGCGCGCGGGCAAGCCGATCCCGGCGACGAGGCCGCCGCTGCGCCGGGGGACGGTATCAAGGCCGGACCGCGCCGCCCTCTGCTGTCGTTGATCCGCCCCGGCCGCACCATGCGGGGATCGCCAGTCCTGCGCGCGACCGAAGCGGAACCGACCGGCGTGGTCGAAGCGCGCTGCGGATGAACATGCTATCCACATTGAGAGTATGACTCATATATAGAAAAACATATCCCACCAAAATGGCAAAGTCAGGAACGACAAGAACGTTCCGATGCCGACGAGGAGGGTGATGAGCTTCGCATCCAATCCATACTGAATGGCAACGATCGAGCCGCCGATTTGCGGTGCCATCGCGGCCTCGAGCAAGGTGACTTGCACCGATACCCCTCTAAGCCCCAGCAAACCGATATACAAGACTCCGATCACGAAAGGAGCGATCACAAGCTTGTAAGCGATGCCCAAAGACAGCGGCAGCTTGTTACCCGGCAATGCCGACATCTTGAGTTGAAGCCCCACCGAGACAAGAGCCAATGGCGCCAATGTGTTTCCAAGGCGCAACAAAACGGACGAAAACCAAGCCGGATAGCTCAGCGGCAGCAGACATAATGCCACGATCAGTGCGATCAAAGGTAGAAAGGTTATCACCCTCTTTGCAATTTCCCGATTCGAAATCGAGCCTTCTCCAGCATAGAAGCAGATCGTGAGCACGCCGAGCGTGCTCAATACGAGATATGTTCCTAGTTGGTCGATGATGATTCCGAGCTGCATCTTGTCCGCGCCGTAGAATGTTTCGATCATCGGCAAGCCGATGAAGGACGTATTGCCCAGCCCGGAAACAACTCCCAATGCGCCGACCGTGTTCTTGTTCAACTTCAGCGCCACTCCGATCAAGCAGAAGAGGGCAATACTCATCACGAAGACGATCCACGGCATCGCTATCGCGTAGAGGAGACCAGTATTGAATTGCATGTTGTGGATCTGAAATAATATCAATGCCGGAAGCGAGATATGTATAATGAACATATTCAGCGATGTATGCGCATTTTCGGGCACACGACCGTAGCGGCGCAAGATCATTCCGACGATCAGACATGAAAATAACAGTATTATGTTATCCATGAAGCGCCTCCATCCCGCTCAAGACGCCCAATCCGGCAGGCGTTCATCGGATCTCAGCTTCGCCATGGACACGAATTCTGGATGCGATCTGAGCTCTCGGCCTCCATCGAATAGGGGACACGCGCCTCCGGTCGGAGCGAACGAGGCCGTCGGAACGCGTCAGGAGCACCGGGCGCGCGGATCTCCACCGCGGACCCGGCGCGGTGCCCGGGGCGGGAGACGGACAGACCCGTCGGCCTCGCCACCGCGTCCCCTTGCCCGGGCGGCACCTTCATCCCCTTGTCATCGAAGGCTCCGATGAGGGCGCCGTCGAGGTTCCAGGCGGATTCCCGTGTCGCACGCACTCCCACAGACCGAGTCCATGGCAGCCGCCGCCCGGCCGCTCGGCCTGAGGGTGTCGGCCCGGCCGCTCCTGCCCTTCGCCCTGCTGCTGCCCTCGCTCGTCTTCCTGGCGCTCTTCACCTACTGGCCGGTGGTCGAGGTGCTGTGGGACGCGACCCACGCCACGACGCGCCGGGGCACCCGCTTCGTCGGGCTCGACAACTTCGCCGCCCTGTTCGCGGACGAGACCTTCCGGACCTCGCTCCTCCACACCGGGCTCTACGCGCTTCTGACCGTGGGGCCGAGCCTCGTCCTGGCGCTCGGCTTCGCGCTCGCCCTCGACGGCAGCGGCCGCCTGCGGGCCCTGATGCGGGCCGTGTTCTTCCTGCCGGTGATGATCCCGCTCGTCGGCGCGGCGGCCCTGTTCCTGTTCCTGTTCCTGCCGGGGCTCGGCCTGATCGACTACCACCTCGCCAAGCTCGGCCTCTCGGGCGCGAACTGGCTCGGCGATCCGGACCTCGCGCTCCTGTCGATCAGCGTGCTCACCGTGTGGAAGAACGCCGGCTACTACATGCTGTTCTTCCTGGCGGGGCTGCAGGCGATCCCGGCCGAGCACCGCGAGGCGGCCCTCCTCGACGGGGCCGGTCCCTGGCAGCGGCTGCTTTACGTGACCCTGCCGGCCCTGCGCCCGACCCTCGCCTTCGTGCTGGTGATCGCGCTCCTCAACGTGGTGACGCAGGTCGACCACGTCTTCGTGCTCACCAAGGGCGGCCCTTCCGACGCCACCAAGCTCGTGCTGTTCTACATCTACGAGCAGGCGGTGGAGCGCTACGATGCCGGGCGCGCCGCCGCCGCCACGGTCGTGACGCTCGCGCTCCTCGTGGCGCTCACCGCCGCCTCGCTCCGCAAGGTCGAGCAGCGCCTGGAGGACGCGCCGTGACCCGCGAGTGGCTCCCCGCCGCCGGCCGCGCCGCGACGGCTCTCCTCGCCCTCGTCTGGGCGGTCCCCTTCCTGTGGATGCTGGTCGCGACGCTCCGGCCGCCGGGCCTCGCCGCCGCGATGGCCTCACTGGTGCCGGACGCTGCCCCGAGCCTCGCCAACCTCGCGGAGGCCTGGGCCTCGGCGGAGTTCCCGCTCTACTTCCTCAACACGCTCGTCATCTGCGCCGGCACGCTCGCGGTGCAGCTCGTCACGGCGTCGCTCGCCGCCTACGCCTTCGCGCGGCTCGACTTCCCGGGCCGCACACTCCTGTTCTACGCCTTCCTGATCCAGCTCATGCTGGTGCCGGTGGTGCTGATCGTGCCGAACCTCAGGACGGTGGCGGCGCTCGGCCTCTACGACACCCTGCCGGGCGTGATGGCGCCCTACTGCGCCACGGCCTTCGGGACCTTCCTGCTCCGCCAGAGCTTCCGCGAGGTGCCGCGGGAACTGGAGGACGCCGCGCTGATCGACGGGGCGGGCTGGTTCCAGCGCGTCCGCCACGTCTACCTGCCGCTGACCAAGCCGACCCTCGTCGCCTTCTCGATCGTCTCGGTGACGACGCACTGGAACGAGTTCGTCTGGCCGCTGATGGTGATCAACTCCCCCGACCGGCGACCCCTCACCCTCGGGCTCGCGAGCTTCACGCTCTCCGCCGAGGGCACCCAGGCCTGGGGCGTGATCGCCGCCGGGACGCTCATCGTGAGCGCGCCGCTCCTCGTCGCCTTCCTGCTGTTCCAGCGCCGCTTCGTGAACAGCTTCCTGGCCTCCGGGCTCAAGTAAGAGGGATCGAACCCATGACCTCCTGGTGGAAGGCCGCCCGCCTTGCGGCGGCGCTCGTCGCCGGCAGCGCGGCCGCCGCGTCCGCGGCGGATCTCGACCTGTTCTTCCCGGTGCCGGTCGACGGGGCGCTCGCCAAGACCATGACGGGGCTGATCAAGGAGTTCAACGACGGCCATCCCGGCACGAAGGTGACCCCGGTCTTCACCGGCTCCTACGACGACACGCTGCTCAAGACCCGCGCCGCCATCAAGGCCGGCAAGCCGCCGGGCGCGGTGATCATGTCGGCGAACTTCCTCACCGACCTCGCCATCGAGAGGGAGATCGCGCCCCTCGACGACCTGATCGCGGCCGAGGGCAAGACGCCCGACGCCTTCATGGACCAGTTCTTCCCGGCCCTGAAGGGCAACGCGGTCGTCGAGCGCAAGGTCTACGGGGTGCCGTTCCACAACTCGACGCCCCTCCTCTACTACAACGCGGACCAGTTCCGGGAGGCCGGCCTCGACCCCGACAAGCCGCCGCGGACCTGGGCCGAGCTGGAGGCGGCCGCCCGCAAGCTCACCAAGCGCGAGGGCGAGCGCGTCACCCGCTGGGGCCTGATGATGCCCTCCGCCTACGATTACGGCGGCTGGCTGCTCCAGGCGCTGACGCTGTCGAATGGCGGGCGCTGGTACAACGAGGATTACGGCGGCGAGGTCTACTACGACGCCCCCTCCACGCTCGGCGCCTTGACCTTCTGGTCAGACCTCGTGCACAAGGCCAAGGTCCACCCGGCGGGCGAGACCAAGGGGCCGACGGTGACCGCCTCGTTCCTGTCGGGCCAGGCCTCGATGATGATCCTCTCGACGGGCTCGCTCACCTTCATCCGCGACAGCGCCAAGTTCCCGTTCCGGGTCGCCTTCGTGCCGATGAACGTCCGTCAGGCGGTGCCGATCGGCGGTGCCTCCCTGGTGCAGCCGACCGGCCTCGACCCGGAGATGCGCAAGGGCGGCTGGACCCTGATCCAGTGGCTGACCTCGCCGGAGGTCTCGGGACGCTGGAGCCGCGCCACCGGCTACTTCGCGCCCAACCGCGCCGCCTACGACCTGCCCGACATGAAGGCCTTCCTGGACAAGAACCCGGACGCGAAGATCGCCGTCGACCAGCTCGCCAACGCGCGGCCCTGGTTCGCCACCTACCGCACGGTGCCGGTGCGCAAGGCGATCGAGGACGAGCTGCAAGCGGTGCTCTCGGGCAAGCGCCAGCCCAAGGAGGCGCTCGCCGCCGCGCAGAAGAGCGCGGACGCGATCATGCGCCCCTACGTCGAGGACACGGCCCTGCACCTGCCGGGCGCGGAGTGAGCCCATGCTGATCGCCCAGATCTCGGACCTGCACCTGCGGCCCCGCGGCAAGGCCGCCTACCGGGTGGCCGAGACCAACATGCTGGTGGAGCGCGCCGTCGACGCGCTCATCGCCCTGCAGCCGCGGCCGGACGTGGTGCTGGTGACCGGCGACCTCACCGATTGTGGGCTGCCGGAGGAATACGCCCTCCTGCGCAGCCTGCTCGGGCGGCTGCCGATCCCGGTCTTCGTGGTGCCGGGCAACCACGACCGCCGCGAGACCCTGCGCGCCGGGCTGCCGGCGGCCTGGCTGCCGGGCGCGATGGAGGAGTTCGTCCAGTACGTGGTCGAGGACTGGCCCGTGCGGCTGATCGGCCTCGACACGCTGGTGTCCGGGGCCAGCCACGGGGCGCTGTGCGAGCGGCGCCTCGCCTTCCTGGAGGATGCGCTGGCCGCCGGCCGCGACCGGCCCACGGTGGTGTTCCTGCACCACCCGCCCTTCGATTGCGGCATGGAGGGCATGGACAAGATCCGGCTCCTCGACGGGGAGGAGCGGTTCCGGGCCCTGATCGACGCCAATCGGAATGTCGAGCGGGTGCTCTGCGGCCACCACCACCGGCCGATCCAGATGCGCTACGCCGGCACCCTCGCCATGGTGGCGCCGGGCGTCGCGCACCAGGTCGGCCTCGACCTCGTGCCAGGGCGCGAGAGCGGCCTGGTGCTGGAGCCCCCGGCCTTCCATCTCCACCGCTACGCGCCGGAGACGGGGCTGGTGTCCCACATGGCGTATGTCGAGCGGTATCCGGGACCGTTCCCCTTCGTGCTCGACGCGGATTATCCGGGTCAGGGACGCGCGGCGGACTGACCGGGCCCGTCTTCGCGGAGATCCGCGGGTGCGGGTTCCGGTCGTCGTAAGATGGATCGGAACCCGATACGATTGCGCGTAGCCCGACCATCCCGGTTGCCGGGCGAAAGGTCAGGGCGAGGGCGCACTCGCCGCGATCCGATCGGATCGCCGCGCCGCCGCCGCACGACCGGATCGATCGTAGCCACGTCGGCAACTGATGTATATCGAGCCAATATCCGTCCTCATGGCTCCGTCTGCTTCAAACATCTCCGACACTGCACATCATGTATTTGTATCTCATTATCGATGCAGGAGTTTTATTTTCAAATAAACGCGGGTTCATGGCCGAGAATGTGCAGACTTACATACATGAATTATTTCGTCCCGCGCTATTCGGCCGCATGGAGGCGGCAGGGCCGGGATCCATATCTGCCGCTGACCTCTGACATGCTGGAGAGCAGGATGCGGCAGACCGACCGCTGGCCGTTGCCGATCCGACCGACGCGGCGATGAGGCGCGGCGCGCGCCCGGGCCTCGCCATCCTGGCGACCCCCCTGCTCCTCGCGGGTTGCCAGCCCAATATCCTTGCGGGCCAGGGTCCGGTGGGCGCGGCCGAGAGCAACATCCTGCTCATCGCCTCGGTCATCATGCTGGCCATCATCGTGCCGACGATCGTCGGGACGCTGGCCTTTGCGTGGTGGTTCCGGGAGTCGAACACCCGCGCCCGCTACCGCCCGGACTGGGCCTTCTCGGGCCGGATCGAGATCGTGATCTGGTCGGTGCCCTTCCTGACGATCGTGTTCCTGGGCGGCATCGCCTGGATCGGCGCGCATCAGCTCGATCCCGCCGAGCCGCTCGCCTCCGACGCCAAGCCGATCGACGTGCAGGTCGTCTCCCTCGATTGGAAGTGGCTGTTCATCTACCCCGACCAGAAGGTCGCGGCGGTGAACCAGCTCGTCGTGCCGGCCGCGACGCCGATCCGCTTCCACCTCACGTCGAGCAGCGTCTGGAACTCGTTCTTCGTGCCCGGCCTCGGCAGCATGATCTACACGATGCGCGGGATGGTGACGCGGCTCAACCTGATGACCGATCGGGAGACGCAGCTGCACGGCCTCTCGACGCATTTCAGCGGGGACGGCTTCTCCGACATGAATTTCCCGCTGAGATCGGTCTCGGCCGCGGCGTTCGAGGCCTGGGTGCGCTCCGCGCAGGGAGGGCCGGCCCTCGACAAGGCCGCCTACGCCGAGCTCGCCAAGCAGAGCCAGGGCGATCCGCCGCGGACCTACGGGTCGGTCGATCCCGACCTCTTCCGCCAGATCGTGGACCAGACCGTACCGCCGGGGCCGGGACCGGCCCAGGCGGCCGGCAACGGCGCCGGCCCGGGCGTGAAGCCCAAGGGAGGACAGTGAGGATGCTGGGCAAGCTCACCTGGTCGGCGATCCCCTTCGACCAGCCGATCCCGCTCGCGGCCGGCGGCGCGGTCGTCGCCATCATGCTCGCCGTCATCGCCTGGATCGTGCTCGCCGGCCACCTGCCGTACCTGTGGCGGGAGTGGATCACCAGCGTCGACCACAAGCGCATCGGCGTAATGTACGTCCTCCTCGGCCTCCTGATGCTGCTCCGCGGCTTCACGGACGCGATGCTGATGCGCTCGCAGCAGGCCCTCGCCTACCAGGCCCCCGGCTACCTGCCGCCCGAGCATTACGACCAGATCTTCTCGGCCCACGGCACCATCATGATCCTGTTCGGCGCCATGCCGTTCATGGTCGGGCTGATGAACTTCGTGGTGCCGCTGCAGCTCGGGGTGCGCGACGTCGCCTTCCCGACCCTGAACTCGGTGAGCTTCTGGCTCACGGCGACCGGCGCGCTGCTCGTCAACGTCTCCCTGGTGATCGGCGAGTTCGCCCGCACCGGCTGGTGGCCGGCGCCGCCCTTGAGCGAGGTCACCTACTCGCCGGGCGTCGGCGTCGACTACTACCTCTGGGCCGTCCAGATCTCCGGCGTCGGGACGCTGCTCTCGGGGGTCAACCTCGTCACCACCATCCTGAAGATGCGCGCGCCCGGCATGAGCTACCTGCGCATGCCGATGTTCTGCTGGACCGCGCTGGCCTCGAACCTGCTCATCGTCGCCGCCTTCCCGATCCTGACCGCGACGCTGACGATGCTGACCCTCGACCGCTACCTCGGCTTCCACTTCTTCACGGACGAGGCCGGCGGCAACTCGATGATGTTCATGAACCTGTTCTGGGCCTGGGGGCACCCGGAGGTCTACATCCTGGCGCTGCCCGCCTACGGGGTGTTCTCGGAGGTGGTCTCGACCTTCTCGGGGAAACCGCTCTTCGCCTACCGCTCGATGGTGCTGGCGACGATGGCGATCTTCCTCCTCTCGTTCATGGTCTGGCTGCACCACTTCTTCACCATGGGCGCGGGCGGCGACGTCAACGGCGTCTTCGGCATCACCTCGATGATCATCGCGGTGCCGACCGGCGTGAAGATCTTCGACTGGATGTTCACGATGTACGGGGGCCGGGTTCGGATCTCCGTCCCGATGCTGTGGACGCTGGCCTTCATGGTGACCTTCGTGGTGGGCGGCGCCACGGGCGTGCTCCTGGCGGTGCCCCCGGCCGACTTCGTCCTGCACAACAGCATGTTCCTGGTGGCCCACTTCCACAACGTGATGGTCAGCGCCGTGCTGTTCGCGGGCTTTGCCGGCTACACCTACTGGTTCCCGAAGGCCTTCGGCTTTTGCCTGGACGAGACCTGGGGCCGGCGGGCCTTCTGGTTCTCGCTCGCCGGCTACCTGATCGTGTTCATCCCCCTTTACGTCGTCGGCCTGCTCGGCATGACGCGGCGGATGCAGCACTACGACGTCGCCGGCTGGCGGCCCTGGGTGCTGGCGGCGAGCTGCGGGGTCGTGGTGATGCTGATCGGCGTCGTCTGCCAGGTGATCCAGCTCGTGGTCAGCATCCGGCACCGCGAGAGCCTGCGCGACATCACCGGCGATCCCTGGGACGGGCGCTCCCTGGAATGGGCCACCGCCTCCCCGCCGCCGGTCTTCAACTTCGCGACCCTGCCGCACGTGCACGGCGAGGAGGCCTACTGGTCGATCAAGCAGCGCGCCATCGCGCACGCACGGCTGCGCGAGGAGCCCGACTACGAGCCGATCGAGATGCCGCTCAACAACCCGACCGGCTTCGTCTGCGCCTTCTTCGCGACGGTGATCGGCTTCGCCATGATCTGGCACATCTGGTGGATGGCGGGGCTCGGCCTGGCCGGAGCCTTCGCGACCTTCGTGGTCTTCGCGTGGCGCGACCGGGTCGAGCACGAGATCCCGCGCGAGACGGTGGCCCGGGTCAACCGCGCCAACCGGGCGACCCGCGCGGAGGCCCTGGCGCAGGCGACCCGGAAGGCGGCGGCATGACCGACAGCGCCGTCGTCTCGCCGCCCATCGCCGGCCACCGCACCGACCCGGCGCAGCTCGGCCACCACGCAAGCGGCGCCGGCCACGCCCGGGCCACCGGCCGGGGCGTCGGCGGCCCGGCGCCCAAGCACATCGTCGTCGGCTACGGGTTCTGGATCTTCCTCCTCAGCGACATCGTGATGTTCTCGGCCTTCTTCGCGGCCTACGCCGTGCTGCAGGGCGGGACCGCCGGGGGGCCGACCGGCCCGGACCTGTTCGACCTCACCAACACGGCGATCGAGACCGGCTGCCTCCTGATCTCGAGCTTCCTGTGCGGGCTCGCCACCGTCGCGGTGGACCGGCGCCGGGCCTTCGCCTTCCAGCTCGCCATGGCGGCCACCTTCGTGTTCGGCGCCGCCTTCCTGGTGCTGGAACTGCGCGAGTTCATGGATTTCGTGGCGCGGGGCGCCGGCCCAACCCGCAGCGCCTTCCTGTCCGCCTTCTTCACGCTGGTGGGCTGCCACGGCCTGCACGTCACCGCCGGCCTGCTCTGGCTTCTGACCATGATGGCGCAGGTGCTCGCCAAGGGCTTTCGCCCCGACATCCTGCGCCGCGTGATGTGCTTCAGCCTGTTCTGGCACGCCCTCGACATCGTCTGGGTGGCGGTCTTCACCGTCGTCTACCTCATGGGAACGATCGCATGAGCCAGGTGCATCACGACGCCCGCAACGAGGCCGACCTCGCGCCCGGCGACGAACTCGCCGAGGAGGAGACCGGCGGCGGCCTGCGCAGCTACCTGATCGGGCTGGGCCTCGCCACCCTGCTCACCGCGGCGTCCTTCGCGGTGCTCAAGGCGCATTTCCTGTGGGCTCCCGCGATCCCGATCGCCCTCTTCGTCTTCGCCATCGCGCAGATGGGCGTCCACCTCGTGTTCTTCCTGCACATCACCACGGGGCCCGACAACACCAACAACGTCATGGCGCTCGGCTTCGGGGTGCTGATCGTCCTGCTGCTGTTCGGCGGCTCGGTCTGGATCATGCACCACATGAACAGCAACATGATGCCGGAGCCCGGGATGGGCGGGAGCATGACGATGCCGATGCCGCACGGTGCGCACGGGTCGCCGTAGGGCTCGTGGACCCGTGTTGATCCCGTCAGGCGACGTCCGGCCACACGGCGGGTTCGATCTTCTCCAAATCCTTCCCGATCTCGGACATCAGCACCTCGCTCTCGAACTGGTTCTGGAGGTTGAGCCAGAACTGATGTGAGTTCCCGAAGAATCGAGAGAGGCGAAGCGCCGTATCCGTGCTGATGCCGACCTCTTCCTTCACGATGCGCTCGATCCGCGAGCGCGGCAGGTGAAGCGCGCGAGCGATGGCGCCCGCGGTGAGGCCGAGCGGCGCCATGAACTCTTCGCGCAGGATCTCGCCGGGATGGATCGGCGGAAGAACCTCCGCGATCTCGGCCTGTTCGAAGGCTTGCCGCAAAGCCTCGATGCCAACGGCCTCTCCAGACATCGTTATCTCCTTCGACTCATCGATGGTAATCCGTGAACTCAACTCGAGTGGAACCACCATCGGTCCATACGAAACAGATCCGGAACTGATCGTTCACGGCGATGGCATGTTGCCCGCTGCGGTCCATCGTCAGGGGATGGAGCCTGTTCGAGGCCGGAACCTTGAGGTCGTTCAGGGCGACCGCGGCGTTCAGCGCGTTCAGCTTGCGCTGGGTGGCCCTGAAGAGATCCGGCGGGAACCCTTTGAGGCGCCTCCCACGGAAGACGGCCTCGGTCAGCCGATCGTGGAACCCGAGGATCGCCACGCCGTCCATCGAGTCGTGTTGCACCCGATGCAACATGTATCACGCGATGGAACGTAAGGTCAACGAGGCGGTGCCGGCGGCGAGGATACGCGACATGCGGCTGCATCCTGCACCTCATCCTGGCACCACTCTTGCGGCCCGCTCCGCATGACCGACGCCGTGCCGACCCCCGCCCTCCTTCGCGCCCTCCTTGCCACCCTGGTGAAGGCCGCGCTGATCCCCGACCCGGTCCGGCTCGCCGGGTTCCGCGCCGAGGCCGCAGCGCAGCACCGCGCGCTGGCCGGCCGCGACCTTTCCGGCCTGAAGCTCGACGGCATCTGGGCGCTGGCGGTGCGCGACGCCGAGGCGCCCGCGCTGCGCGCCGAGGAGACGGCGGTCTCCCTCACCCTGCCGCAAACCTGCCCCCTGCCTCTCGACGCGCTCACCGGTCAGGACTTCGACTTCGAGGCGGCCGCCGCCCGGGTGCGCGCCTCCGCCGCCACCGGCTGACGCAACGCCGTTGCTCCTCCGGGACGGGGATCCCATATTACGCGAAGAGGTTAGACCCGCGCGGGACCGAGAGGGTGTCGCGGTGCCGGTCGTCGCCCGCGCATCCCGCACGCCCCTTTCCCCCCTTCGAGTTCTCCCTTGGCGAAACGCATCCCCCCGACTGCCGATCACGGCGCCCTGCCCTCCCGCGAGGCTTTGCTCGGCTTCATCAGCGAATCCACCGGCAAGGTCGGCAAGCGCGAGATCGCCAAGGCTTTCGGCCTCAAGGGCGCCGACCGGGTCGAGCTGAAGCGCATGCTCGCCGACCTGACGCACGAGGGCGCGGTCGAGAAGGACCGGGCGGGCCTGCGCCAGGCCGGCCGTCTGCCCCCGGTCCTCGTCGCCGACATCGGGTCCCGCGACGGCGACGGCGAACTCATCGCCTCGCCCGCCCAGTGGGACCCGGAATCCGGCCCTGCCCCGAAGATCCTGGTGACGACGCCCCGCGGCCGGCGCGGCGCGGTCCAGCCGGCCCCGGGCCTCGGCGACCGGGCGCTGCTGCGCGTCGAGCCCGACGCCGAGATCCCGGGCCGCTACGTCGGCCGCGTCATCAAGCTCCTCGGCCGCAACAAGGCGGAGGTGCTGGGCGTCTACCGGGCCCTGGAGAAGGGCGGCGGGCGCGTCGTGCCGGTCGAGAAGCGCGCCCAGGGGCGCGAGATCGAGATCCCGCCCGGCCAGGAGGGCGAGGCCCGCGACGGGGACCTCGTCAGCGTGGCGCTGGCGGGCGAGGGCCGGCCCGGCCGCGAGCGCCTGGGCCTCGCCCGCGGCCGGGTGAAGGAGCGGCTCGGCGCCGTCTCCTCCGAGAGGGCCGTCAGCCTGATCGCGCTCCACGCCCACGGCATCCCGCACGTCTTCCCCCGGGAGGTGCTGGACGAGGCCGAGGCGGCCCGGCCCGCCGGGATGGAGGGCCGCGAGGATTGGCGCGACCTCCCGCTCCTCACCATCGACCCGCCGGACGCCAAGGACCACGACGACGCCGTGATGGCGGTGCCGGATCCCGACCCGGACAATCCGGGCGGCTTCCTGGTGACGATCGCCATCGCGGACGTGGCGGCCTATGTGCGCCCGGGCAGCGCCCTCGACCGCGAGGCGCTCCACCGCGGCAACTCGGTCTACTTCCCCGACCGGGTGGTGCCGATGCTGCCGGAGCGGATCTCGAACGACCTCTGCTCGCTGCGCCCCGGGGAGGACCGCCCGGCGCTGGCATTGCGCCTCGTGATCGGGGCGGACGGCCGCAAGAAGCGCCACAGCGTCCACCGGGTGATGATGCGCTCGGCGGCCAAGCTCGCCTACGCGCAGGCCCAGGCCGCCATCGACGGGCGGCCGGACGCGATCACCGGCCCCCTCCTCGACCCGGTGCTGCGCCCGCTCTGGGCGGCCTACCGGGTGCTGGCGGCGGCGCGGGATTCCCGCGGTCCCCTCGCCCTCGACCTCCCCGAGCGCAAGGTGATCCTGAACGCCGAGGGCGGCGTCGACCGGGTGATCGTGCCCCCGCGGCTGGAGGCCCACCGCCTGATCGAGGAATTCATGATCCAGGCGAACGTCGCGGCCGCCGAGACCCTGGAGCAGAAGGCCCAGGCGCTGATCTACCGGGTCCACGACGAGCCCAGCCTCGAGAAGATGCGGGCGCTCGGCGAGGTGCTGGCTTCGATCGGCATCAAGCTGCCCAAGGAAGGGGTGCTGCGCCCCTCGCTGTTCAACCGCATCCTCGGCATGGTCGAGGGCACCGAGCACCAGACCTTCATCAACGAGGTGATCCTGCGCTCGCAGGCCCAGGCGGTCTACGCGCCGGAGAATCTCGGGCATTTCGGCCTCGCCCTGCGCCGCTACGCCCATTTCACCTCGCCGATCCGGCGCTACGCCGACCTCGTCGTGCACCGCGCCCTGATCCGGGCGCTGTGGCTCGGGCCCGACGGCCTCCCGGATCTCGGCCTGAAGGACCTCGCCGAGATCGGGCAGCAGATCTCGAACGCGGAGCGCCGCGCCATGGCGGCCGAGCGCGAGACCATCGACCGCCTCATCGCCCAGCACCTCGCTGACCGGGTCGGCGCCACGTTCGCGGGCCAGATCTCCGGCGTGACCAAGTCCGGGCTGTTCGTGAAGCTCGACGAGACCGGCGCGGACGGGTTCGTGCCGGTCTCGACGCTCGGGGCTGACTACTACCGCTACGAGGAGCGCGGGCACGCGCTCTCGGGCGAGCGCACCGGCGAGACCTTCCGGCTCGGCGACCGCGTCACCGTGCGCCTCGTCGAGGCCGCGCCGGTGGCGGGCGCTCTGCGCTTCGAGGTGGTATCGGAGGGCACGCGCGGCCGCAGCCCGGCACCCCGCCGGGGCCCGCGCCAGGGCCGGCCGGCGCCGGAGCGCCGCGAGGGCCTGACCAAGCGCAGGGGGAAGCGGGCGTGATCGAGATCGACGGCAGGGCCGCCCCCGCGGCGGCGCCCGCCCTCGTGCCCTGGCACGGGGCGATGCTCCGGGGCTTCCGCAACCGCTGCCCCCATTGCGGCGAGGGCCGGCTCTTCGCCCGATTCCTGAGGGTGCGGGAGACCTGCGAGGCCTGCGGCACCGAACTCCACCACCACCGGGCGGACGACCTGCCGCCCTACCTGGTGATCTTCATCGTCGGCCACATCGTCGGGCTCGCCATCCTGGAGAGCCAGATGCGCCTCGCCGAGTTGCCGCTGTGGTTCGAGCTGACCTTCTGGCCCGCGGTGACGCTCGCGATGGCGCTCGGCCTGCTCCAGCCCGTGAAGGGCGCGGTGGTCGGGCTGCAATACGCCCTTGGCATGCACGGCTTCGCCGCGATACGCCGCGCCGGCACGGTGCAGGGCGGGGAGACGCGGGATGAGCGCGACGGCGGGACCGAACGAGAGCGGGGCGGCGCCCCCGGCCTCCGCGGCGCGTGAGCGCAAGCCGGCGCTGCGGCCGCGGAACGCCGCGACGCTGATCATCCTCGACCATGCCGGCCGCACGCCCAAGGTGCTGATGGGCCGCCGCCACGACGGCCACAAGTTCATGCCCGGCAAGTACGTCTTCCCGGGCGGCCGAATCGAGCTCGCCGACCGGCACATGCCGGTCGCCGGCACCCTCAACGACCGGGCCGAGGCGGCGCTCACCGCCCGCGTCAGCCGCCCGCCCCACCATCTCGGCCGGGCGCTCGCCCTCGCGTCGATCCGCGAGACCTACGAGGAGACCGGCCTGATGATCGGGACCCGCGACTACGGGCCGCCCGAGACCGCGCCGGACGGGCCCTGGGCGGCCTTCCGCGAGGCCGGCGTGATGCCCGACCTGGAGGCCCTGCAATTCGTGGCCCGGGCGATCACGCCCCCGGCCCGGCCCAAGCGCTTCGACACCCGCTTCTTCGCGGTGAGCCGCGAGGCGGTCGCGGCCGAGACCCCCGGGATGGTCGGCCCCGAGGCGGAACTCACCGAACTCGCCTGGGTGAGCTTCTCGGAGGCGCGCAAGCTCGACCTCCCGCGCATCACCCACATCGTCCTCGACGAGCTGGAGGCCCGGCTCGCGGCGGGGTTCGCCCCCTTCCTGCCGGTGCCGTTCTTCCGGGAGGTGCGGGGCCGGCACACCCGCGAGGAGATTTAGCCATCGAGGGGGCTGAATCCTCTCTCAGCTCCCCCTTTCCCGGACGACTGCAGCGTCAGCGGAAGGAGATCCGGGAACCAGCACGAGAATCGCCGCGAAGCGGCTCCGCATCCCAGCACCGTTGCACCATACGGACGCTTCGCGTCTTCTTGCGCTGGTTTCCGGATCTCCTTCCGCTGACGCCGCAGTCGTCCGGAAAAGGGAGGGCTGAACGGGGTGGTGAGCGGCCAGCCCCGCCCCTGACCGCCGATCCGGGTTGCACCCGGGCTGCTGGCGCCGCCGACGCGCCTGCGCCATATCCCGGCGCCCGAGGGCAGCCGGCAGGGCGAGGATGGACGCGGTCACGACAGGGTTCGGCAGGAGCGGGGTCGCCTCGATCGCGGCGGCCATCACCTGCGTGGCGGTGGTCGGCATCGGGCTCTCCCTCTCGATCCCGCTCCTCTCCCTGGAGATGGAGCGGATGGGCCTCCCCAACACGCTGATCGGCGTCAACACCGCGGTGGCGGGCGTGGCGAGCATCGTGGTGGTGCCCTTCGTGCCCCGGATCGCCGCCCGGCTCGGGGTGCTGCCGCTGCTGCTCGGCGCCATCGCGGTCGGGGCGGCCTCGCTCCTCGGCTTCAAGCTCCTGTTCGACGTGCGGTGGTGGTTCCCCCTGCGCTTCACCTTCTCGGCGGCGCTCGGGGTGCTGTTCGTGCTCTCGGAATTCTGGATCAACCAGGCGGCCCCGCCGGCCCGCCGCGGCCTGGTGATGGGCGTCTACGCCACGGTGCTGGCGCTCGGCTTCGCGGTCGGGCCGGGGCTGCTCGGCCTCCTCGGCACCGCCGGATGGCCGCCCTACCTCGCCGGCGCGGCCCTGTTCGCGGCGGCGAGCGTCCCCCTCCTCCTCGCCCGCGGCCTCTCGCCGGAGATCCCCGCCAAGGGCGGCCGCGGCTTCCTCGGCTACCTGAGGGTCGCCCCCTCGGCGACGCTCGCGGCCTTGGTCTACGGCGCCGTCGAGACCGGGGGCTTCGCCATCCTGCCGATCTACGGGCTGCGGCTCGGCCTCACGCCGGAGCAGGCGGCCGGGCTCGTCAGCCTCGCGGCGCTCGGCAACGTCGCCTTTCAGATCCCGGCCGGGCTGCTCGCCGACCGCATCGACCGCCGCAAGGTGCTGCTCGGGGCGGCGGCCGGCGGGGCGCTCGGGGCGCTGCTGCTCCCCGCGGGCGCCCAGGCCCCCTGGCTGCTCGGCGCCGTCCTGTTCGTCTGGGGCGGCGTCGCGGGCACGCTCTACACGGTCGGCCTCGCGCATCTGGGCGCGCGCTTCGAGGGCGCGGCGCTCGCCGGCGCCAACGCCGCCTTCCTGGTCCTCTACAATATCGGCCTCGTGCTCGGCCCGCCGCTCGTGGGCGGCAGCATGGACCTCGCCTCCCCGCACGGCTTCGCGTGGTCGCTGGCCGCCCTGTTCCTCGCCTACCTGGCGGTGGTCGGCGGCCGGGTGGTGCGGGCCGCCCCGGCTTGACGCCGGAGAGGCCTTGAGGCATGGATCCCCCGCGTTTCGGCCGGGGCGATCCCGGCCCTTTTGCGTTTCGGTCCCCCGGACGCATCCCCATGCCAACGAGGTCGCGTCATGGCCAAGGCCGTCACCGTCAAGATCAAGCTCGTCTCGACCGCCGACACGGGCTATTTCTACGTCACGAAGAAGAACTCGCGCACCAAGACCGACAAGCTGTCGTTCAAGAAGTACGACCCGGTCGCGCGCAAGCACGTCGAGTTCAAGGAAGCCAAGATCAAGTGATCGGCCGGCGAGACCGTCGGGTCTCGTCGCACGCTCCGATCGGAGGCAGGAAGGCCGCCCGCGGGCGGCCTTCGTCGTCTCGCACGACATCCGATCGCTTGCTTCGCAACGCGGATGTCGGCTTCGCGCAAGCGCCGCGCGGGCTCCCTGATCCGCCCGCCGCTGTGATCAAGCGGTGGCCGGATCAGGCGAGGAAGTACAGGAGGCCCGGCACGCCGATCGCGGCCGTGGCGCAGCCATAGGCCAGCCAGAGGCCGGGCCGCTTGGTCGCGAGGCGGCGCAGGCGGCGGGCGGTGGCCGAACCGGTCACGCTGCGGCCGTTCACGCAGGAGCACAGCAGGTGGTGCGCCTCGCCGGTGCTCAGCTCGAAGAACTCCCGCGCCTCGCCGAAGCTGTCGCCCGTGAGCCCGCTCGCCCGCAGGATCGGGTCCGCGTAGGCCAGCGCGATCGGCGAGTTGTCGGCCCGGATCGCGGCGCGCATCCGGCGCGGCACGAACTCGATCTCCTCCAGGGTGGTGAAGGTCCGGGTCGGCTCGCGCTCCAGGATCTCGGCCCAGCGTTCGAGGCGGGCGCGGCGGCCTTCGAGGAGGCCGGGGACCGGTTCGACATCGGCAATGTCGCGAAGGTGACGGAGCGGCTGATGTTCCATGCTCAGCATCCTCTCGATGCGCGGCTCTTTCTGTGTCGCGCTGCGGTCGAAGCAGGATGCTACAGACTTCGCGAGGATGCATTCGCGAAGATGGCCGCCATTTTACGGCGTTTTGCTGCCAAGCTTACTTGCTGATCGGCCGGAAGATCGGCCCGAAATCAATGGCCTGCAGCCTGGCCGCGGGCCGGTTGCGAGGCCGGTGCCGCCGGCGCGCGGGACGGGCGCGTCAGTCTGCCGCGGGCCCGGCGCGACCGTCAGGCGGCCGCGGCCACGACCCGGTTGCGGCCGGATTGCTTGGCCTGGTAGAGGGCCACGTCGGCGCGTTTCAGGAGGTCGGCCGAGCCGGCATCCTCCGCGAGCCGCACCGCCACGCCGATGGAGACGGTCACCTCGATCGCCTGGGTGCCGCCGTGAACCATGAAGGGGACGGCCTCGATCCGCTCGCGGATCCGCTCCGCCACCTGCCGGGCGCCCTCCAGCCCGGCATCGGGTACGACGACGGCGATCTCCTCCCCCCCGAACCGGGCGACGATGTCGATGCCGCGGGTATGGGCGCGGATGCGGTCCGCGAACTGACGCAGCACCTCGTCGCCCGCGTCGTGGCCGAAGCCGTCGTTGATGCTCTTGAAGCGGTCGATGTCGAGGAGGAGCAGCGCGACCTGCCGCCCGCGCAGGGACGACTCCTGGAACAGCCCGGCGAGGTGGCTGTCAAAGTAGCGGCGGTTGTGCAGCCCGGTGAGCCCGTCCGTGACGGCGAGCTCCATCGACGCCTGGACGGATTCGCGCAGGGCGTGGGCGAACCGCTTGCGGCGCACCTGCGTGCGCACCCGCGCCACCAGCTCGTTGCGGTCGATCGGACGCACGAGGTAGTCGTGCACGCCGAGGTCGAGGCCGCGCATGATCCGGGCGCGGTCGCCCGCATCGGCCAGCATCACCACCGGCATGGTCCGGGTGCGGTCGAGGGAGCGGAGCTGGCTGCACAGGCGCAGGCCGTCATGGCCCTCGAAGTCCAGGCTCACCAGCGCCACGTCGTAGCTTCCCGCCTGCGCCATCGCGAGGGCCTGGTGCGGATCCGCGACCACCTCGACGCAGTGATACTGGCTCAGCGCCGCCGCCATCCGGTCGGCGGAGGCGCGGCGGTCATCGGCGATGAGCAGGTTGGCGTTGAGGCCGGTCTCGGCGGCGGCGGCCGCGAGCGGGTCCCCGAAGCCGAGGTCCCGCGAGGCGACGGCGCGGTTGCGCAGCTCGTCGGTCATCGCCTTGAGGCGCACGAGGCTGCGGATGCGGGCGAGCAGGGCCGTGTCGTCGATCGGCTTCGTCAGGAAGTCGTCGGCCCCGCAATCGAGACCGCGCAGGCGGTCGCTCGGCTGGTCGAGGGCCGTGACCATCACGACCGGAAGATGCGCGGTGGTCGGCGTCGTCTTCAGCCGCCGGCAGACCTCGAACCCGTCCATGCCCGGCATCATCACGTCGAGGAGGACGATGTCGCACAGGCCCTTCTCGCAGACCGCGATCGCGTCCGGCCCGTTCATGGCCGAGATCACGTCGAAGTATTCGAGCGAGAGCTTCGTTTCGAGGAGCTTGAGGTTCGGGAAGAGGTCGTCGACGATGAGCACGCGAGCCGACATGGACGGGGTCTCTCAGCTCTGGCGCTCATCGCCCAGGTAGGTGCGGACGGTGGCGAGGAATTTCGCCACCGAGATCGGCTTCGAGAGATAGGCCTCGCAGCCCCCCTCCCGGATCCGCTCCTCGTCGCCCTTCATCGCGAACGCGGTGATGGCGATCACCGGAATGCTCTTGAGTTCGTCGTCCTCCTTGATCCACTTGGTGACCTCGAGTCCCGACACTTCCGGGAGCTGGATGTCCATGAGGATCAGGTCGGGGTGGTGCCGCCGCGCGAGCTCGATCGCCTCGATTCCGTTGGCGGTCTTGAGGGTCGCGTAGCCATGCGCCTCCAACAGGTCGTTGAAGAGCTTCATGTTGAGTTCATTGTCCTCGACGATGAGCACTGTCTTCGTCATGGCTCACTGTCCCCGGCGTCGACGAGACGCATCCGAACCTCCGACGACGCCTGTCCGTCCTGTTTAAGCGGCACAAGTTGATGAAACGCAAATCGCCGAGTTTTACCACGGGGAAGCCTCCCCAGCGAGGAGTACCGAGTCGCAGCGAGGCGGACGCGCTCGCCGGCGCGGTCTTCGGCTTCGTCACCGCGGATCCGGGCCGCCTGATGCGCTTCATGGAGGCGGCGGGACTGAGCCCCGCCGCCCTGCGCGACGCGGCCGAATCGCCGGACCTGCTGCTCGGCCTCCTCGATCACGTGGTGTCCGACGAGGAACTGCTTCTCGCCTGCGCGCGGGCGATCGGGGAATCGCCGGAGCGGATCATGCTCGCGTGGCGGCGCCTCAGTCCCCCGGACCCGGATTCGTTCGGCGCATGAGCCCGGGCGCCGCGCTCTGCCGCGACTGCGCCCGCCTCACCGGGGGCCTGCGGCGCTGCGTCGCCTGCGGGTCGCCCCGGCTCGTCACCCATCCCGAGCGCGACGCGCTGGCGATCGCCCACGTCGATTGCGACGCCTTCTACGCGGCGATCGAGAAGCGGGACGACCCCGCCCTGCGCGACCGGCCGCTCATCGTGGGCGGCGGGCGGCGGGGCGTGGTGGCCACCGCCTGCTACATCGCCCGCACCCGCGGCGTGCACTCCGCCATGCCGATGTTCCAGGCCCTGCGCGCCTGCCCGGACGCGGTGGTGATCCGCCCCGACATGGAGAAATACGCGCGGGTCGGCCGCCAGGTGCGGGCGATGATGCGGGACCTCACCCCGCTGGTCGAGCCGGTCTCGATCGACGAGGCCTTCCTCGACCTCTCGGGCACCGCGCGCCTGCACGGGGCGAGCCCGGCCGTGACGCTCGCCCGCTTCGCCCGCCGCGTCGAGGAGGAGGTCGGCATCACCGTCTCGGTCGGGCTCGCGCCCAACAAGTTCCTGGCCAAGATCGCCTCGGACCTGGAGAAGCCCCGCGGCTTCTCGGTCATCGGCGCCGCAGAGGCGCGGGACTTCCTAGCGCCCCGCGCGGTCTCGATCCTGCCGGGCGTCGGGCAGGCGGCCGCCGGGCGGCTCGCCGGGCTCGGGATCCGCCGGGTGGGCGACCTCCTCGGCGCGGACCCGGACCGCCTGCGGGCGGCGCTCGGGCGCGACGCCGCCCGGCTCACCGCCCTGGCCCGGGGCGAGGATGCCCGGCGGGTCCAACCGGAGCGGGAGGCCAAGAGCGTGTCGGGCGAGACCACCTTCGCGGAGGATCTGCGCGACTTCTCCGCCCTGCGCCCGATCCTGTGGCGGCTCTGCGAGAGGGTGGCGCGGCGCCTCGTGCGGGCGGAGGTGGCGGCGGCGAGCGTGACCCTGAAGCTGAAGGATTCCTCCTTCCGGCTGCGCACGCGCACCCGCTCGGGGCTCGCCCCGACGCAGCTCGCCGAGCGCCTGTTCCGCCCCGCCGAGGCGATGCTGCGCGAGGCGTGCGACGGCACCGCCTTCCGGCTGATCGGGGTCGGGGCCGGAGACCTCTGCGGGGCGCTCCACGCGGATCGCGGCGACCTCGCGGACCAGGGCGTGCGCCGTGAGGCGAGCCGGGCCGCCGCCGTCGAGGCCCTGCGCGCCCGCTTCGGCCAGGATTCGGTGCAGCGCGGCCTCGCCTTCACGCCGGCGGCAAAGGCCAAAGGGAGCTGAGGGGGCCAGGGTCGAGACTCCATCAGCTTGACCGTGTGAAGAGCCGCTTGCGACCCTCCTGAGACGTTGGGAACGTCCGCTCCCGGGCCAGGTGGGCGCGTCAGCTCGGCGGCGGGTCACGATCCGCGATTGCAGTCCCGTTCCGAACGGTTACGCCTTCAGAGCTTGCATCAGGCTTCTGACGCTCTCGGCGTCGTCGACCTTATCGACCAGACCCAGCATTCGCTTTGCGCCTTCTTCTCCGAGCACCGGGCCGGCGAACGAAAGGAACTTGCGCTCCAGCGAGGTGCGCGACAGCGGGCGGGTCGGGTCGCCTTCCGGAACCTCGACGGTCTCGCGCAGCATTGAGCCGTCGGAAAAGACCAGTTCCACGGTGGCGCCCCGCCCCTTCGGCAACTTCGCGATGAGCGTCTCGGACGGCCTTACCTTGGTTAGGCGCACCAACTCCATGACGTCGTGGTCGCGCCAGCGATCTTTGTCGAACTGCGCCACTGTCACATCGCCGTCCAGCAATGCCATCGCCAGACAAATCGGCAGGCTGTGGTCAGCCGTGCCTTTCGTCTTGGGATCGAATTTCGGGGCATCTGCAACGCGTTCGATGATGCCCGGATAGGTCTCAACTACGATTTCACGAATGTCGGCGACACGGCCCTTGATCCGTCCAGACAGCAGCGCCCCTGCTTCGGCCGGCGCCGCCAACTCAATCTGGATAGGAAAGCGCTTGAACGACACATGCGGCAACCGTGGCCGCTCCGGCGCGAGATCGACGGGTAGCCCGGACCTCCCCGACTTCATCTTGCCCACGACCCATTCCAGCGTGTCTTGCGGCCCGGTGAACCCATTGGCGGCAAGTCGTGTGGCAAAGATCCCGTCCGTCGCGAGCCCAGCCAAGCCCATCGCTTTCATCATGCTAATGGCGCCGCTATTGATAACGAAAGAGGTGTAGCCTCGCGCCGCTGACAATCCTACGGCATGGGCGATGGCCTCTCGCTTCAGCCTCCAAAGCCGCCCCGCCATCAGCGGCACAGAATACGCTGCCGCGCACATCGGGTGAAAGCCGCGCTCCATAAACGACACGGCGTCGTTGATACGCGAGGACGCCTCGTAGCCAATCACGAGCGTCTCGATCAGCTCCCGACCGCTGTGGCCGCCCGCCTCGCAGAGGGCCAGCGCGGCGGGCACTATCTCACTCGGGTGCAGCGGCTCGGTGCCCAAATACGTGTCGTTGAGATCGAGCGAGCGAACCAGGACGCCATTGACGAAGGTCGCACCCTCGATCGTGGCGGGGCGCTGCTGACCGATGATGGAGGCGGCATTTCCCTCGCCGAACGTGTCGCGGATGGTCTTGGCCGCGATCTCCGCCGCATCAGACCCCAAAGCGCCGAGTGCACAGCCGAGCGTATCCAGCAGGGCGCGCTTCGCCGCCTCGACCATTTCGGCCGAGAGCGAGTCATACCGGAAGCCAAGGGCGAAATCGGCGAGGCGCAGTTCGAAGCAGTCCGGCCGCGCTTCGGCAGCAGAAAGCGTGCCACACCAAAGCGGGAGCTTGGTTGTTGCTAGAGCTGATCCAGCACCGAGCAGAAGACTGCGACGCCGCATCCTATGACCTCCAGTTTGCCCCGCCTATTATAATAATGGACCTACCTCGGGGCGAGCGATCCCGTTTCCGAATGTCGGGTTTGCGGCGTGCAGCCAGGGTCGGCTACCCACCCCACTCGGACATTCCAGCGGTGCTCACCCCAATCCACGCTGCTGACGCAAAGCGGCCGCGAGTTGCCCGCGGCTAAACCACACTGCCGGCCACCCTCGAACGGCCGCCTTGGAAGAACGGGTTGAACGCCCGCGCGCACTGACCATAGGTGAGGGTGGCGGGCTGGGCCGAGAGTGGTCCAGACTGTGACCCAGCCCGCCTGCCTTCACGGGCCCCCCATGAGCGACCCTGCCTATCGCGTGTTCGCCGATCCGCGAGCCGACCTCTTGGTAGCCGCGAGCGCGTCGGCCTCCGCCACCATCAGGTTCCGATCTTACGCGACCTCGAAGATCGCCTCGACTTCGACCGTGATGTTTGACGGCAGGGATCCCATACCCACGGCTGATCGTGCCGGGCGGCCCGAGTCGCCGAAGACCTCGACGAACAGGTCCGTGCAGCCGTTGATGACCTTCGGATGATCGCCGAACTCCGGGACGGCGTTGACCATCCCGAACACCTTCACCACACGCACCACCTTGTTCAGGTCGCCATTCACGGCCGTGCGCAGGATGGCTAGGACGGCCAGCCCAGCAAACCGTGCGTGCTGGTACGCATCCTCAGCCGTGATGTCCTTTCCGACTTTTCCTGTTGCAAGACCACCGTCCGGCTTGCGTGGTCCCTGGCCCGACACGAAGACCAAGTTCCCCGTCTGCACGAAGGGCACGTAGTTGGCGATTGGTGCAGCGGCCTGCGGCAGCACAATTCCGCGTTCTTTTAGCCGTTGCTCCGCCGAAGTAGTGTCGGCCAAAGCAATGTGGCCTCTCACAAGGACTGGCAAGGCGACAGCGAGTGAGAGAGCCTCTCGACGACTTGTCCCAATCATGATCGGTCCTTCCGTGTAGACGCAGCATTGTAGCAGGCCAGGAGGTATTTCGCCGCCGGATTCGCGGCATCTCCCAAATGAAACTTCTCTGCGAATTTCGGCTATTAATGCTACTCTGGATAGTGAACGTCTATTTAGGCACCAACACTTCTTCGGAGCCGTTCCAGAGCTGCTTCGAGTGGGGACGCCGATTCCATCCCCCTCTTCTCACCCATATGGAACCGGCTTCCGTCTAGAGTACGCTTATGGGCTACCAGAGCCGCTGGGATGGCTCTGGACGGCGCGGGGTTGGCCGTGCGTGGGCGTGGCTGTTCGGGGCGTGCGATCGGCGTCGTGCCGGTGCTGGGGCACCACGGGCCGCCTGAGCACGCGCGTTGGCCTGCATGAAGATCTGTGCGTAGTCGCTCCCGAACCGGAAGGTCATCGCCCGGCGATGCATCCCCTGGAGGGTCCGCTGGTAGCGCAAACCGGCGGCTCGGCATCCATCCGGCGAACCGCTGCTAACCACCCTCAGCAGCCGTTCCCAAGGCCAAGCTCATTGGGTTTCGACTCTAACCGTCCTCACTCCACCGCGGCGAGCGGGGTCGCGACCTCTTCCAGCGAGCGGCGCTCCGCCGCCACGCCCCAGATCCCCGCGACGATGCCCGCCGCGACCATCAGGGCAGAGGCGAGGAGGTAGCCGCCGAGGACCGCCTCGCGGGACTGCTCCGCGATCAGCACCCCGAACAGGGCCGGCCCCACCGCCCCGAGCGCCGTGCCGAGGGCGTAGAACACCGCGATCGCGAGCGCCCGGATCTCCAGCGGGAAGACCTCGCTCACCGTCAGGTAGGCCGAACTCGCCGCCGCCGAGGCGAAGAAGAACACCGTCATCCAGCTGAGCGTCAGGGTCGTGGCGCTGAGCACCTCCTGCTGGAACAGGATCCCGCTCAGGGCGAGGAGCACGCCCGAGATCCCGTAGGTCGCGGCGATCATCGGCCGGCGGCCGAGCGTGTCGAACAGCCGCCCGAGCACCACCGGCCCGAAGAAGTTGCCGGCCGCGAAGGGCAGGATGTACCAGCCGACCGCGCCCGCCGGCACGTGGTAGAAGTCGATCAGGATCAGCCCGTAGGTGAAGAAGATCGCGTTGTAGAAGAAGGCCTGGGCGGCCATCAGGGCGAGGCCGACCAGGGCGCGCCCGCGGTAGCGCAGCAGCGCGGCGAAGACCTCGCTGAGCGGCGTGTGCGTGCGCGGGCGCAGGCGCGCCTTGCGGAACGGCCCCTCGCTGAGCACGTGGCCCTCGGCCCGGAAGCGGGCCTCGATCCCCGCCACGACGGCCTCGGCCTCCACGGCCCGCCCGTGGGTCATCAGCCAGCGCGGGCTCTCGGGGATCCAGGTGCGCAGGAGCAGGATGACGAGGCCGAGCAGCGCGCCGATCAGGAAGGCGGCGCGCCAGCCGCGGTCGGGCCCGAACAGGGCGGGGTCGAGCACCACCAGGGAGGCCCCCGCCCCCAGCACCGCCCCGATCCAGAAGGAGCCGTTGATGACGAGGTCGGTCCAGCCGCGGGCGCGGGCCGGGATCAGCTCCTGGATGGTCGAGTTGATCGCCGCGTATTCGCCGCCGATCCCCGCGCCGGTCAGGAACCGGAACAGGCAGAAGCTCCACACTCCCCACGAGAAGCCCGTAGCGGCGGTCGCCGCGAGGTAGACCGCGAGGGTGACGAAGAACAGCGTCTTGCGGCCGAGCCGGTCGGTCAGCCAGCCGAAGCCCACCGCGCCGAGCACGGCCCCCGCGAGGTAGCTCGACGTGGCGAGCCCGATCTCCGCGTTGGTGAAGCGCAGGGTCGGGCTCTCGCGCAGGGCCCCCGCCAGGGCGCCCGCCAGCGTCACCTCCAGCCCGTCGAGGATCCAGGTGATGCCGAGCGCCAGCACCACCAGCGTGTGGAAGCGGCCCCAGGGCAGGCGGTCGAGCCGCGCCGAGACGTCGGTCTCGACGATGTCCGCGCGGGCGAGGTTCTGGGCGGGAGGCAGGCGCATCGTCACCATGCAGGATCGCGAGACTCAGGGTTTCGCCATCGCGTCGAGGACCGGCGCGAAGACGCTTGCGGCCACGCCCGCGCCGAGGCCGCCGCGGACGGCGTTGCCGACCCGCTCGGCGTCCCGCACGGCCGTGTGGATGCCGACGAGCGCCGCGCCCCCGTCCGGTTCGAGCAGCAGGACGGGCGCGCCGGATTCCCCCGACCCGGAATCGCACAGGTCCGAGAGCTGGCCGGCGACCGGCGCATCGATCCGCGCGGAGCAGCCGCGGTGGATCACCGGCAGGTAGGGCCGGTCGAAGGCGTAGCCCACAACCGCCACCACCGCGCCGGGGGTGCTTCCGGGCAGGTCGGCCCCGGGCAGCACCCGCCAGGGCACCGGCTTCAGGCCCGGCAGGGGCTCCTTGAGGGTGATGACCGCCCAGTCGCTCCGGATCATCGCGCCCGGCATGGTGCGGAGGTCCGACCGCACCGCGCCGCGCAGGTCGATCTCGGGGGCGAGTCGGATCGCCTCCGCCACGGAGTGGCCGCCGAACTGGTCGCGGGCCTGCCCCGCCACGAAGTGCACCTGATGCGGCTTCACCCAGCCGTCGATGCGGGCGTCGAACAGGCAATGGGCGGCGGTCAGCACGAGGCGCGGCGCCACCAGCGTGCCGGTGCAGTGGCCGCGATGGGCGGGGCCGTTGACCACGTTGACGCGGCCGATGGCCGTGAAGGGCCAAGCGGTCGGCTCCAGCGGCACGCGGTGGTCGACGCGGGCGGACGCGTCGAGCGCGAGCGCCGGGAGGGCCGCGAGGAGCGGCGCGCCCCGCATGACGGCGCGCAGGATCGAACGGATCACGCTGTCGTCTCCTCCCCGGCCCGCCGCCGCTCGCTCCTCCGTCCCGGAGGCGGCTCCGCGCGGACACTTGCCCGGAAAGCTCACCTAGGGTCGCCTGCGGCGCCGGACAGGTGGTGGTCGCTCGCGGGCTCGCGCCGGCAGGGGGATCGTAACGCGACAGCCTCGGCTCAAACTCCCCATTTCCGGACGACGGGAGCGTCAGCGGGAGGCGATCCGGAAACCAGCGAAAGAACCCGCCGCGAAGAGGCTCCGAATGCGAGCACCGGTGCTGAGAAGCACTCGCTTCGCTGGGTCTTGCAGGGGTCTCCGGGGCGCCTTCCGTCGGCGCTGCCGGCGCGCGGGCCCAGAATGACCCGAAAAGGCGGCCTATGATCAGGCAAGCCGTCCGACTGCCCCGCGAGCCGGAGCGGAAAGACGCTCCCGAGACGAGACTTCACGCCGGCAATCCCGTGGCGGACGCCTCCGTCATCGTGCGAGCCGCCCCCCCTCGGCGGCGGCACCCATCTCCTCGGCGTCCGCTGGCAGGAGCGTCCGCTCGGCGACCATGCGCGCAGCCGCAGCGCGCACCGCGTCCGCGTAGGCGCCGGGACTCGGGTAGCGCTCCTCAAGGGAGAGCCGGGGGTCGTGGGCCGCCTGCGCGGCCGCGGGGGTCTCGGGCAGGGCCAGGACGCCGCCCTTCTGATTGCACAGGGTCTCGGCCGCGACGCCGCGTGTGGGGTTCCAGGCGGTGTAGGTCGCCCGCGGCACCTCGATGAGCGGGAGGCGGATGCCCGCCAGCGTGTTGCCGTCCGCATCGACCTTCGGCAGCAGCAGCGGGTAGGTGCCGCGCACCACGGGCGGGTCGCCCTGCTCGACCCACTGGGCCGGATTGTAGAGACCCGTATAGGGCAGGCCCGGGATCGCCGGGTAGAGATGCGCCGCAGGTCCGAGGGTGCCGTCGGCCCGCGACGGGTAGCGGCTGGCCGGGGGCTCGACCCCGTCGGTCACCCACGCCTCCAGGGCGGCGAGGAGGGCGCGGGACGCCGCCCCGGCATGAACCGGGCTGACCGGCAGGGCGCAGCCGGGATCGCTCACCGTGCTGGCGTCGGGGTTCGAGAAGTGCGGCGCACCGGTGATCATGTAGACCCGGACCTCCGGCGGCTGATCGAGTTGCGCCCCGGTCGTATCGGTCGTCACCAGGGCTCCGCGCGAGCCCCACATCTCGTACTCGCTGTCGACGTGAAGCAGGCGCGGGCAGGTGTTGCTGAGGCGGCAGCGCAGGAAGAGACCGTCGCGCCGGCCGGTCAGAGCGTCGGTCGTCACCGCGTAGGCGAAGGGGAACTGATCGGCCGGGTAGTAGCGATCGAGGTGCGGCGCCGGATTGCGGCCGGGCTGGGCGAAGCGGGCGTTGGTGAAGCTGCGCCGACTGCCGGCGATATGCGGCATCATCCCGTCGAAGACGATGCGCCCGCGCTCATCCTCGTTGAGGCCGAGATACAGGAGGTCACGCAGCACGCGGCCGGATTGCGAGATGCCGAAGCCGATCGCCCGATCGATGCCGCTGCGTCCCCCGCTCGCGAGCGGGTTCCCCGGGCCGGGGTCGTGGCGCAGGAAGGTCGCCACGTCGCGGATCGCCGCGAGGCCGAGCCCCATCACGGCCGGATCGCGGGCGGTGTAGCTCAGCTCGTAGAGGGCGCTGCCGTCAAAGCCCTCCGGGCGGGTGATCTCGATCCGGCGCGCATCGAGATAGCGGAACGACAGGCCCGGCGGGGTGGCGCGCGGGTCCTCCGGCTTCGCCCGCACGGTGAGATGCGCCTTCGCCGGATCCAGGTCGGCGGCGGGCCAGGTCAACGTCGCCTCGACCGGGCTTTTGACGTGGTCGAACACCCATTCCTCGCGCGAGGGGCCCGTGACCCCAGTGACGACGGGCAAGCGGATGCCCATGCCGGCCCCCGGGGCGATGTCGCCCTGCCAGCCGATCCAGGCCAGGGTGTAGCCGCGCGACAGCAGGAAGCCGCGGCCGGCATCCGACGCCTGTTCCAGCCGGCCCGAGGCCTCGGTCGAGGATCCCTCGACGAGCGGGCCGATGAGCTTGCGGCCGCGATTGGGGATCTCGATCAGCAGGAGGCCGTTGGGACGCTCGGGACGCAGCAGCACCACGTCCGCCACGGCCTCGACGCGGCCGTCGGCGTTGCGGGGCGCGAGGGCGAGATCGGCGATGATGGCGTTGTGCGGGTCGGCCGGATCGAGGGCGATGGTCGCCCGTCCGGTGATCTTCTCGGCCCTGCCGCGCTCGCCGAAGCTCCGCCCTTGAAGCGCCGGCCGCTCCGCCGCGACGGTTTCGAACCGGGTCACCTCGGCCTGGGCCCGCCCGACGAGCCCGCCGGTCAGGACGAGGGATAGCGCCGCGACACTCGTCATCCTCGTCATGGTCGATGTCCCCCCGGTCGGCATCTGAGCGCCTGTGATCCGACCGTAGCGGCGAGGAACGGTGTTGTGAACCGGAGTGCGCAGCTGTGAGAGCAGGTTCGGCCGGGACGTCTAGCGGGGCGGCGTTCGTCCGCGAGATGGCTGCGCGCCCGGACGCGGTTGGCCTCGGGCGGGACCCAGCGGAAGGCCAGCGGCATCGATCGGGATCAATGGCTGGTGCGACAGGCGGGGTGGGAGGCCATTCGCGTGATGGGGGGCAGCCCGCGTCAGGTCCCGCTGGCGAACGAAAATGAGTGGCGCCTGCCTCGCCGCAAACTCCCCCTTTTCCGGACGACTGTAGCGTCAGCGGAAGGAGATCCGGAATCCAGCACAAGAATCGCCGCGAAGCGGCTCCGAATGCCAGCACTGGTGTTGAAAAGCAGTTGCTTCGCGTCTTCTTGCGCTGGTTTCCGGGTCTCATTCCGCTGGCGCTGCATGCGCGCAGGTCCCGGACGGACCCGAAAAGGGGTGCTGATCCGGGGCGAATCAGGACGGCCCGGTGGGCCATCCCGATCCGACACCCAAACACCCTGCAAAGCCGTCCCGCAGGACCGCCCGCGCGCCCTCACGCCTTCATGGCGTCCGCCTTCTCGATCAGCGCCTCGGCCATGCGGATCGACGCGATGTCGATGAGGCGCCCGTCGAGGGAGACCGCGCCGCGGCCGGCCTTGGCGGCCTCCTCCATCGCCTGGAGGATGCGCCGCGCCTTGGTCACCTCGGCCTCGCTCGGCGTGAACACCTCGTTGGCGAGTTCGATCTGCGAGGGGTGGATCGCCCACTTGCCCTCGAAGCCGAGCGCCGCGCAGCGCTTGGCCGCGGAGCGGTAGCCGTCCGGGTCGCTGAAATCGCCGAACGGCCCATCGATCGGCCGCAGCCCGTAGGCGCGGCAGGCCACCAGCATCCGGTTCTGGGCGAACAGCCAGGGATCCTGCCAGTGGGTCTCGCGACGGCCCTCGGCATCCTTGTCGGTCAGGACCGAGAAGTCCGGGTTCACGCCGCCGATCACCGTCGAGCGCGCCCGCGTCGAGGCCGCGTAATCCGCCACCCCGAAGGACATCGCCTCCAGCCGCTTCGAGGACTGGGCGATCGCCTCCACGTTCGCCATGCCGAGCGCGGTCTCGATCAGCACCTCGAAGCCGATCCGCTTGTCGCGCTTCTTGGCCTGCTCGATCTGCGTCACCAGCACGTCGATGGCGTAGACGTCCGCCGGCACGCCGACCTTCGGGATCAGGATCATGTCGAGGCGCGGGCAGGCCTCCACGATGTCGACCACGTCCCGGTACATGTAGTGGGTGTCGAGACCATTGATGCGGATCATCATGGTCTTCGATCCCCAGTCGATCTCGTTGAGCGCCTGGATGATGTTCTTGCGCGCCTGCTCCTTGTCGTCGGGGGCGACCGCATCCTCAAGGTCGAGGAAGATCACGTCCGCGGCCGATTTCGCCGATTTCTCCATGAAGGTCGGGTTCGAGCCCGGCACCGCCAGTTCGGAGCGGTGCAGGCGGGCACGGGCCTGCGGGATCAGGGTGAAGCTCATGGGTGTCGATTCCTCCGTGTCACTCGTGAACGCTCAGCCGGTGGCGCCGAAGCCGACCGCCGTGCAGTTGATGGAGAGGAGCAGCGCCGACTTGATCGCCTCCCTGCGCACCTCGTCGGCCTCGCTGCGGAAGCGGCGCAGCAGCTCCACCTGCTCGCGGCTGACCTGGTTGATCACCGGCAGACGCTCGGTCAAGCGGGCGCGGTATTGCGGGAAGCGCGCGGCCAGCTCCGCGTCGCCGCTCACCCGCAGCACCATCGCGCAGGTGGTGCGGTACTCCTCGGCGATCATCGCGAAGATCTCCTCGCGGATCCGCTCGTCCTCCACGAGGCCGGCGAAGTCGCGGGCGATGGCGAGGTCGACGGTGAGCAGGGTCTTCTCGACCTCGTCGATCACGAGGCGGAACAGCCGCGATTCCGCGAACATCCGGCGCAGCAGCGCCTCGCCCGCCTCGCCGCGCACCTCCAGGAAGCTCTGGAGGCCGCTGCCGACCCCGTACCAGCCGGTGATGACGTGCCGGTTCTGCGACCACGCGAACACCCAGGGGATCGCCCGGAGGTCCGCGAGGCTGCGCGCCCCGAAGCGCCGCGCCGGCCTCGACCCGATGTTGAGCAGCGCGATCTCGTCGAGGGGGCTCGCGGCGCCGAAATAGGTCACGAGGTCGGGGTGCGAGACGAGCTTGACGTAGGCCGGCCGCGAGGCGCCCGAGAGCGCTTCCAGCGCGTCGTCGAATTCGGGCTTGGGGGCGAAGCCCGGGTCGCGCTCGGAATTCAGCGCGTGGGCGAAGACCGAGGAGGCCAGCAGCTCCATCTGATAGGCCGCGGTGCCGCGGTTGGCGTACTTGAACGACACCACCTCGCCCTGCTCGGTGGTGCGGAAGCGGCCGCGGATCGAGCCCGGCGGCTGCGCGGCGATGGCCCGTCCGGTCGGCGCGCCGCCCCGGCTCACCGAGCCGCCGCGGCCGTGGAAGAAGGCGATCGGCACGCCCGCCTGCCGGCCGATCTCGGTGAGCTTGGCCTGAGCCTTGGCGAGTTCCCAGTTCGACGACACGAAGCCGCCGTCCTTGTTCGAATCCGAGTAGCCGATCATCACCTCCTGCACGCCGCCCTGCCAGCGGGTCGAGCGGCGCACGACCGGGATCTGCAGCAGGTCCCGCATGATCGCGGGGGCGGCGCGCAGGTCGTCGATGGTCTCGAACAGCGGCACGATCGGGAGCGGGCAGATCTCGATGCCGGCCTTGTCCAGGAACAGCCCGGCCTCCTTGGCGAGCAGGTAGACGCCCAGGATGTCCGGAACCGCGTGGGTCATCGACAGGATGAAGGCGCCGAAGGCCTCGCGGTCGAGCTGCGCGCGCATCTCGCCGACGAGCCGGAAGGTCTCCAGGGTCTCGCGCGCCTCCTCGGGCAGGGACTGGAACGAGCGCTGCGCCTCGATCGGCCGCGCCAATTCCTCGGTGAGCCACGCCATCCAGGGGGGCGAATCCACGTCCGGCGGCTCGGCCTCGTCCGCACGGCCCTGCCGCCACAGGGCCTGCAGCGCCCGGGTGGTGCGGGTGGTGTTCTCGCGGATGTCGAGGCGCACGGTCGAGAAGCGGAAGATCTCGACCATGCGCCGCACCGGGCGGACGAGGTCGACGGCCAGCGAGACGCACTTGGCGTCGGTGAGCCCCTGCTCCAGCACCCGTAGGTCGTTGATGAGTTCGTCCGCGTCCGAATAGTCGGGCGCGCCGGTGATCGCGTCGCCCTCGTTGCGGGCGATCGTCGCCTCGAGCTTGCGCAGGATGCAGGTCAGGTACTGGCGGTAGACTTCGCCCGGGTTGCGCCGGGCGATGCCGCGCGGATCGCCGCTCGCGGCGAGCTGGCGGGCGAGCTCCGCCTTGAAGCTCTCGGGGGCGGGCAGCGAGCGCTCGCTGATCGACAGCATGCGCCCGAGATGGGTCACGCCGTCCCGGTAGCGGCGCATGCTGGCGAGCGCGTTGCGCCGCAGGGTGGTGCGGGTGACGGCGGCCGTCACGAAGGGGTTGCCGTCGCGGTCGCCGCCGATCCAGGAGCCGAACTGGAAGAAGGGCGGCACCTCGAACGTCTCGTCCGGGTAGGTGTCCCGCAGGCTCTCCTCCAGGGAGACCATCACCTCGGGCAGCATCTCGAACAGGGTCTCGTCGAAGAAGTGCAGGCCCCAGGCCACCTCCTGCTCGACGGTCGGCTTCTCCAGGTGCAGTTCGCCCGTCATCCAGACGAGTTCGATCTGGTCGCGCAGGTCGGCCATCAGGGCGGTGCGCTCGCGCTCGGTCCAGCGCGGCAGTTCGAGTTCGCGCAGCAGCAGGTAGATGCGCCGGAACTTCTCCAGCACCGTGACGCGCTTGCCCTCGGTCGGGTGGGCGGTGAGGGTCGGGCGGATGCGCAGATCCTTGAGGAGGGCGTGGATCTCGGCGGCCGGGACCCGGTTGTGCACGGCCTCGGCCAGCACCGCGCTGAAGGAGCCGTTGAGGGCGTGGCGCCCGCGCGTCCGCTCCACGTGGCGGCGGCGGCGCATGGCGGTGTTCTGCTCGGCGATGGCGATGAGCTGGAACCAGATGCCCTGCACCTGCAGGGCGCGGGCCATGCGCTCGGGCGAGAAATCCGAGATGTTCGCGTCCCCGTGCAGGACGGATTCGAGCTCCGGCTCGTGGCGGCGGCAGACGTCGAGCAGCGAGCGGAACAGGATGTCGGTCGCCTCGCGGGACGAGGTGCCGGTGATCACGGGCGGCGCGAAGGACGGGTCGGTCGCGCCCGCGGGCGCGGTGAGCGCTTGGGTCATCGTCGAACCCTTTTCTGTCTGGGGCATGGGGTCATGCCGGTGCGACCCGACGCAGTGACCGAGAAGGGCAGCGGACGAAGAATCAGGCGCGGGATCCCCTCTCCCGTGCGGGAGAGGGGTAGGGGTGAGGGCCCAGGTAGTTCAGCAAGAGGACTGAAGCGTCCCGCTGCCAGCACCGGGGTCAATGCTTGATTCTGAACGGTCCGGGACCCTCACCCCTGCCCCTCTCCCGCACGGGAGAGGGGTTCCCCGCGCCTTATCTTCAGGCGCTGCCGCAGAAGGTCGTCACGCCGCCTTGCGGCGGGTCTCCATCACCTTGGCCATGGTGGTGCCGAACTCGCCGGGGCTCGGGGCGACGACGAGGCCGTAGGAGCGCATGATCTCGGCCTTCTCGGCCGCGCTGTCGCCGACCGCCGAGATGATCGCGCCCGCGTGGCCCATGCGGCGGCCCTTCGGGGCGGTGAGGCCGGCGACGAAGCCCACCACCGGCTTCGACATGTTGTCCTTGATCCAGGCCGCCGCCTCGGCCTCCTGCGGGCCGCCGATCTCGCCGATCATCAGCACCGCGTCGGTCTCCGGATCCGCCTCGAACAGGGCGAGATGGTCGAGGAAGGACGAGCCGTTGATCGGGTCGCCGCCGATCCCGACCGAGGTCGAGATGCCGAGGCCCACCGCCTTCATCTGGGAGGCGGCCTCGTAGCCGAGCGTGCCCGAGCGCGAGATCACCCCGACATTGCCCTTGAGGTAGATGTGGCCGGGCATGATGCCGAGCATCGACTTGCCGGGCGAGATGATGCCGGCGCAGTTCGGGCCCACCACCATCGAGCGGCGCTCCTTGGGGTAGCGCTTCAGGTAGCGCTTCACCCGCATCATGTCCTGGGCCGGGATGCCGTCGGTGATCGAGCAGATCAGCCGGATGCCGGCATCGGCCGCCTCCATGATCGCGTCCGCCGCGAAGGGCGGGGCCACGAAGGTGATGCTGGTGGTGGCGCCGGTCTGCTTCACCGCCTCCTTGACGGTGTTGAAGACCGGGATTCCGAGGTGGCTGCGCCCGCCCTTGCCGGGGGTCACGCCGGCGACGACGTTCGAGCCGTACTCGATCATCTCACGCGTGTGGAAGCTGCCCTTGTCCCCGGTGATGCCCTGGATGAGGATCGGGGTCTTCTCGTCGATCAGGATGCTCATGATGCCTCTCCGGAGTGTCGGGGTCAGGCCGCCGCGCGGGTGGCGTTGACGGCCTGGACGGCCTTCTGAGCCGCCTCCGTCAGGGTGTCGGCGGTGATGAGGTCGAGCCCGCTCTTCTCCAGGATGGCCTTGCCGGCCTCTACGTTGGTGCCCGCGAGCCTGACCACCAGCGGCACGCTGAGCTTCACCTCCTCGGCGGCCTGGATGACGCCTTGCGCGATCCAGTCGCAGCGGTTGATGCCTGCGAAGATGTTCACGAGGATCGCCTTCACGTTCCGGTCCGAGAGGACGAGGCGGAAGGCGGTGGCGACGCGCTGGGGCGAGGCGCCGCCGCCGACGTCGAGGAAGTTCGCCGGCGCGCCGCCCGCGTGCTTGATCATGTCCATGGTCGCCATGGCGAGGCCGGCGCCGTTGACGATGCAGCCGATCTCGCCCTCGAGGCCGATATAGTTGAGGTTGTGCTCGGCCGCCTGCGCCTCGCGCGGGTCGCCCTGCGAGGGGTCGTACATGTCCGCGATCGCGCGGCGCCGGAACAGGGCGTTGTCGTCGAAGGACATCTTGGCGTCGAGCGCCAGCACCCGGTCGTCCTTGGTGACGACGAGCGGGTTGATCTCCAGCATGGTGGCGTCGCAGTCGCGGAAGGCGCGGTAGGCGCTCATGATGGTCTTCACCGCGCCGCCGACCTGCTTGATGTTCAGCCCGAGCTGGAAGGCGAGTTCGCGGGCCTCGAACTGCTGCAGGCCGACCGCCGGCTCGACCACGACCTGAAGCAGCGCCTCGGGATCGGTGGCGGCGATCTCCTCGATGTCCATGCCGCCGCGCTGCGAGGCGATCACGCGCACGCGCTCGGCCTTCCGGTCGAGGACGAAGCCGAGATAGAGCTCGCGCTCGAAGGGATCGGCGGTCTCGACGTAGACGCGCTGGACGGGCTTGCCCTCGGGGCCGGTCTGGTGCGTGACGAGGCGCTTGCCGAGGAGATCCTTCGCGGCGTCGCGGACCTCGTTGTAGGTCTTGCACAGCCGGATGCCGCCGGCCTTGCCGCGGGCGCCGGCATGGATCTGCGCCTTCACGGCCCAGTGCCAGCCGCCGAGTTCCGTGGCGGCGTAGACCGCCTGGTCGGGGCTGAAGGCCACCGCGCCCTTCGGGATCGGCACGCCGAAGCTCGCCAGCAATTCCTTGGCCTGATACTCGTGCACGTCCATGGTTGCCTCCTCGGGTCGTTGTTCGCGGACAAAGCGCTCCCGTTCCGGGAGCAGGTCCGCTCCCGGTCGAAGAAATTCCCGCCTTGCCCCCGGGCATCCGCTCCCGGTTTGAACCGGGAGCGGGCCGTTCAGCTCAGCTTCGTCTTGACGACGTCGTAGGTCTTCTCGGTGAGGACGTCCGTCCCGGCGAGAAGATCGTCGAGCTCGCGCAGGCGTCCCTCCGCGAAGGTGCGGTCGGTGATGGCCTTGGCGTTGACGAGGACGTTCAGCGCGGCGCTGCGCAGGCCGGCCTCAGCCGACAGCACCGCGACGCCCGCGTCGCTGATCACGTTGAGGTTGCCCTTCTCGGCGGTGACCGCCGCGAGGTCGATGACCTGCCGGCAGGCGCGGCAGCAGGCGAGCGGGACGTCGGTGGCTTGGCGCAGCGCGACCTGGATCGCCTCCGCGCGGGCCGCCTTCTCCTCGTCCGTCCCCTTCGGCAGGCCGTAGGCGGCCATCACCGCGTCGAAGGCGGCGACGTCGTCGGCGATCATGCCGGTGAGGGCGGCGCGCAGGGCCTCCGCCTTCTCCCGCACCGCCTTCAGCGCCTCCTCGACCTCGGCGTACTTCTTCTTGCCGATGGTGAGGTTGCAGACCATGGAGACGAGGGCCGCCCCCATGGCGCCGGAGATCGCCGCCGCCCCGCCGCCGCCGGGCGTCGGCTGCTCGCTCGCGAGCCCGTCGAGGAACCGGGCGATCGTGTCGTTCTCAGCCATCACGCCATCTCTCTCGCGAGCGCGTAGATCTCCTCCGCGTCGAGGAGCGACTCGGTGCTCTCGAACAGCTTGCCGACGCAGGCCCGGTGCAGCTTGAGCTTCAGGCCGCCGATGCCGAGCGCCCCGAACGCCGCCTTGCCGTGGCGATCCTTGCCCTTGTCCATCGCGTCGATGCCGCCGAAGCCGAGCGGGGGCTGGGCGTTGTAATCGGCGAGGAAGCGGATGCTGGCCTCGTTGGCCCAGGCCTCCTCCGGCAGGAGCGTGAGGCCGATGGCGCCGGCCGAGAACACCACGTTGGCGCCCTTCACGGCCGCCGCCCGGGCGGCGTCGTCCGGGGTCTCGAGCGGCTGCACGGCGACGCCGAAACGCGTCTCGATGGCGCGGGCGGATTCCTCGGCCTTGGCCTTCGAGCGGCCGGTGAGCACGACGTCGGCGCCCTCGCGGGCGAGGAGCGCGGCCGAGCGCATGCCGACCGGGCCGGTGCCCGCGAGCACCACCGCCCGCGCGCCCTTGAGCGAGCCCGCCGCCTTGGCGACGAGGGCCACGCCCGCCGCCGCCGTGGTGTTGGAGCCGTTGGAGTCCAGCATCGCCGAGACCCGGAACGGGCCGAAGAACCGCTTCTTGACCGCCTCGAACACCGCCTCGCCGGCCGCCATGGAGCCGCCGCCGACGAAGATCGCCGTCGACTTCTTCTCCGAGCCGCCGCGGGTGTAGATCGTCCCGTCGACGAGGGCGCCGACATTCTCCGGGGTGACGGTGCCGTAGCCCGTGATGGCGTCGGCGCCGCCGTCGTAGCCCACCACCGTGTCGAACACGCTCGGCATCGGGTCGGTGTCGAACTGGAACAGAAGCTTCTTCATCATCCAACCTCTGGCCGCAGCCGCGGCCTCAAGCGTTTCCCGGGAGGGGTTCCGGACGCGAGGCGTCCGGGTCCCGGCCCTGATGTTCTAGCGCGCACCGGCCACCCTGTCGGGCGGCAGAACGATCGACGGACGGACGCGGGATCCCCTCTCCCGTGCGGGAGAGGGGTAGGGGTGAGGGTCCCGGACCGTTCAGGATCAATCCCTGCCGGTCGTGCTGGTAGCGGCAAGGTTCAGCCTTCTTGCTGAACCACCTGGGCCCTCACCCCTGCCCCTCTCCCGCACGGGAGAGGGGTTCCCCGCGCCACGTCCTCTGACGTTGCTGCCCTACTCCACCACGTTCTGCGGCTTGCCCGCCACGAAGGCCTCGATGGTGTCGACGAGCTGGTCGGACAGGATCTGCATCGCCTCCTTGCTGGCCCAGGCCACGTGCGGCGTGACGATCAGGTTCGGCAGGTCGAGGTCGAGGAGCACGTTGCCGTTCACCGGCGGCTCGGTGGTGAGCACGTCGAAGCCCGCCCCCGCGATGGTCCCGTTCGTCAACGCCTCGGCCAGCGCCGCCTCGTCCACCAGGCCGCCGCGGGCCGTGTTGATGAGGATCGCGTCGCGCTTCATCTTCGCCAGCTCCTCCCGCCCGATCATGTTGCGGGTCTCAGGGGTCAGCGGCGCGTGCAGCGTGATGACGTCGCTCTCGCGCAGGATCGTCTCGAAATCGACGAGGCCCTCCTGGGGGAAGACGTCGTAGGCCAGCACCTTCATGCCCAGCGCCTCGGCGCGCTTGGCGATCGACTTGCCGAGCACGCCGTAGCCGACGATGCCGAGCGTCGAGCCGGCGATGTCGCGGATCGGATAGTCGAAGTAGCAGAACTGCCGCGACCGGTTCCAATCCCCGCGCCGCGTGGAATTGGCGTAGGGCACGATGGCGCGACGAAGGGCGAAGATCAGCCCGACGACGTGCTCCGGCACGGTGTTGAAGGCGTAGTTGCGGATGTTGACGACCGTGACGCCCTGCTCCTTCGCCGCGGCCTTGTCGACGATGTCGGTGCCGGTCGCCGCCACCGCGATCAGCTTGAGCTTGGGCAGCTGCCGCAGGGTGTCGGCCCGCATCGGCACCTTGTTGACGATCGCGATCTCGGCATCCTTGAGACGCTCGACGATCTGATCCGGCGCGGTGACCTCGTACTCCCGGTAGGTGTGGGGAAAGGTGAATTCCCTCACCGTGGCGTCGAGCGTCTCGCGGTCGAGGAAGACGATCGTGTGGGACATGGAAGCGATCTCCGGCTGGACCTTGCGCGGGGAAACGGGGCCGCGGGCCTGGCATACCAGACCCGCGGCGGATTCCTCACACCCGGACGACGCCGTCGGAGTGGTTGCGGTCGAAGATGCCGGCCTCGCTCGGGCGGCGGTCCTTGGCGAGGATGGTCTCGCGGAAGTGCTTCTGGGCCGCGCCGACGCCGCTGCCGGGCTCGATCCGGATGCCGGCGTCGAGCATCGCCATCTCGGCCCCCGCCAGGGCGCCGAGCAGCATCAGGTCGTTGAGGTCGCCGAGATGGCCGATGCGGAAGACCTTGCCGGCGACCTTGGACAGGCCGGCGCCGAGCGCGAGGTTGTAGCGGCGGAAGGCCACGTCGATCACCTCGGCGCCGTTGACGCCCTCCGGCACCACGATGGCGCTCACCGTGTCGGAGTACCACTTGGGCTCACGCGCACAGAGGGTGAGGCCCCAGGCCTTCACGGCGGCGCGGCAGCCATCCGCGAGCACCCGGTGGCGCTCGAAGACCCGCTCCAGCCCCTCCTCGAACAGGCAGGCCATGGCCTCGCGCAGGCCGTAGAGCAGCGGCAGGGCCGGCGTGTAGGGGAAGTAGCCGGTGGCGTTGGCCTTCGACATGTCGCCGAAGTCGAAGTAGACGCGGCGGCACTCGGCCGACTTGTAGGCGGCGAGCGCCTTCGGGCTGACGCAGACGATGCCGAGGCCGGCGGGCAGCATCAGGCCCTTCTGCGAGCCGGTGATGGCGCAATCGACGCCCCACTCGGTCGCCCGGAAGTCGATGCTGCCGATCGAGGAGACGCCGTCCACGTAGAGCATCGCCGGGTGGTTCGCCGCGTCGATGGCCTTGCGCACCGCGCCGATGTCGCTGGTGACGCCCGTAGCGGTCTCGTTGTGGACGATCATCACCGCCTTGATGCGGTGCTCGCGGTCGGCGCGCAGGGCCTCCTCGATCCGCTGCGGATCGGCGCCCGCGCCCCATTCCTCGTCCTGGATCACCACGTCGAGGCCGACCCGCTGGGCGAGGTCGATCCACAGGGTGCTGAACTGGCCGAAGCGCGAGGCGAGCACGCGGTCGCCCGGCGAGAGCGTGTTGGTGAGGGCGGCCTCCCAGGCGCCGGTGCCCGAGGACGGGAAGATGAAGACCTGCCCGTCCTTCGCCTTGAAGACCTTCTTCAGGTTCTCGAACAGGGGCAGCGTCAGGTCGGGGAACGACGACGAGCGATGGTCCTCCATCGGCACGATCATCGCGCGCTGCACGCGCTCCGGCACGTTGGTCGGCCCCGGCACGAAGAGGAAGTTGCGACCCGGCCGTCTCGATCCTGCCATGATGTCCTCCAGTGTCTCGTCACGCTTCTCGGCCGTGAGCCGGCGGGGCTCGCGGGGACGGCCTCCGGCGCGGTCTCGCGCGCCGGTCGGGCGAGGATCTGGAACGCCCCTTGGGCGGCGGGTCGAAACCCGGTCTCCTGGCGCGTCGTCCTGCCCGGTTCTTCGTTCTCGCCGGGAGGTCGGGGTGCGTGCGTCGCCCGCCCCGTCCTGCCGCGTGACGGGACTATGGGTCGGGCCCGACCGGAAGGAAAACTGAAAAAACTTTTTATCTCGTTCAAAAATTTGGAATTTGTACTTTCGTGCGGAGTCGGGGCCACTGCCCGGGAAGGGTGGGGAGCGGCCGCGCGCCCGTCCCGCTCGCGGCGCCGCGAAACCAAAGCTTGGCTCATGCATTGTCAGAGTACAGGGATAACATCGACCGGAGGACGGACATGCGCACGACATCTCTGGTGCTGGCGGGCCTGATGCTGCTCGGAACGGGCGCCGCGCGGGCGGAGGATGCGAGCCTGGCGCAGGCCGGGCTGGAGCCGATCGCCGTGGTGGGCTTCTCCGAGAGCGTGCCCAAGGGCATGCCGCTCTTCGCCGCGCTGCCGCGCATGGCGCCCGGCGCGGAGGTCGACCTGCGCGACGTCGGCACGAGCGGCCTCGTGGCCTTCCGCGACACGCTCCCGACCGCCCTCGACCCCGACGCCGACATCGCCACCGCGACCGTGAAGTAGACCCGAGGATGGGCAGGCCCGGGCGGACGCTCTCCGCGCGGGCCCGCGCCCGCGGTCGCTCGGCCCGGCACGTCGAACCGGCCGCGCGTCACGCTCACACGGCACGCTTGCGCAGGGCAAACCCATCCCTCACCGCAGATTAGGTTTTCCTTAACCATCCCCGCCCATCGTCCTCGGCGAACAACCATGGAGGTGGGCATGGATCACTTCGAAAACAGCATTCGTGAACGGGCCTACGCGCTGTGGGAGCGCGACGGTCGGACGATGGGTCAGGACGAGCATTACTGGAGCCTGGCCGAGCAGGAGCTGCGCAGCGGCGCCGACGCGATGGTCGCCGCTTCCCGCAAGCCCCGCGCCAAGGCCGCCCCGAAGGCGCCGTCCGAGGTCGTGGCCGAGGTCCTGGCCAAGGCGCCGAGCAAGGCCGCCGAGGCCGTGAAGGCCGCCCCGCGCCGCCGCCGGGCCGCCGACACCTCCGCCCGCGCCTGAGGCTGCAGGCAACCGGCCTGTCTTGCACGGCCCTCTCCCTTTTCCGGGCGCATGCCGCGTCAGCGGAAGGCGACCCGGAAAAGGGGACATCGCGCTGAGCCTGTGCCCACCGGCGTCGCCGCCGGGAGGCCGCGCCCGCGTCACCCCTCCGCTTCGCACAGGGTCTCGACGGCGCGCAGATAGGCCGCGGCGTCGAATTTCTTCAGCGTGTTGGGACCGAGGTAGCGCACGGTCCCGAAGATCGGCCGCCGTCCCCAGGGCCGGTCGTGAAGGCCGTAGACCCACGCGACGTTGGTGAAGGAATTGGCGTCGCGCCCGTCCAGGAAGTAGCGGTTGTTGAGCCGCAGCGTGCGGGCGAAGCCCTCCTCCGGCGAGGGGGACCATTCCAGGATCTTCTTGCCCCAGTACATGCGCAGGTGGTTGTGCATGTAGCCGGTCTCGCGCATCTCCCGCATCGCCGCGTTCCAGTGGCGGTCATGGGTGCGGCCCTCCTCCAGCTCCGCCTCGGTGTAGAGCGGGTCGCGCCGGTCGTCGGCCTGCGCGGCGAGCGCCTTGCGCGCCCAGTCCGGCACCGCCGCCTCGTAGCGGTCGTAATCCGGCTGGAAGTGGATGTGGTTCATGGCGAGTTCGCGCCGGACGATCAGTTCCTCCAGGTAGGAGGTCTTGTCCTCCGGGCCGGCCCGCTTGGACGCCCGCACCCGCAGGGCGAGCGCCACGGGCGAGATCTGCCCGAAATGCAGGTAGGGGCTCATGTGCGAGGCCGCGCCCGCCTCGGGCCGGTTGCGGTCCGCGCCGTAGCCCGCCACGGGGCCGTCCAGGAAGGCGTCGAGCCGCGCCCACGCCTCCTCCTCCCCGCCGCGGAACCGCCGCACGGGCGGGACGGCCTTGTCCAGGGTCAGCCGGGCCAGGACCGCGTCGGGATCCGAGACGTCGAGGTCGCTGCGCAGGTCCAGCCCCTCCGCCCGGTGCTTCACCTTCCGCGCCCGCAGCGGCTCCAGGTACTCGTCCCAGAGCCGGTGCAGCTTCGGGCGCAGGGTCCGGGCCGCGAATTCGTGCTTGGTCGAGGCGGTCTCCACCGGGACCACCACGTCGCCCTCGACCTGCAGGACCGGGCCGGGGAAATCCCGCGCCACCTCGGCGGCCCAGGCCTTCTGGACGCGCAGGTAGCCGCGGTCGAGCACCACCAGGGCCGCCTCGGCACCGAGCGCCAGGGCCGCGGCGGCGGGCGTGCTGCGGCGCAGCACGAAGGCGATGCCCCGCCGCTCCAGCCCGGCCTTCGCCTGGGCGAGCCCCTGGAGCAGGAAGGCGTAGTGGCGCGCATTCGCCTCCGGGAAGGTCCGCCCCCCGTCGAGGAGGCCGAACCCGACCACCAGCGGCAGGTCGCGGCGGTTCGCCTCCTCCA
Organism: Methylobacterium sp. JK268; assembly: GCF_054052225.1. Classification (NCBI taxonomy): domain Bacteria; kingdom Pseudomonadati; phylum Pseudomonadota; class Alphaproteobacteria; order Hyphomicrobiales; family Methylobacteriaceae; genus Methylobacterium; species Methylobacterium sp. JK268. Next base: position 253,273 of record NZ_JBSVZN010000007.1, read on the forward strand.
CGGCCAGTTCGAGGGCCGGGTTGTCGCGGCTGCGCATCGCCTGCTGCATCAGGTACAGCACGTAGCGCCCGTTCCGCTCGCCGCCCTCGCGGAGCGCGCGGATCCGCGCCGCCTGGATCGCCATCATCCCCTCCCCCCGGCTCTCGAAGAGGACCTGTGGCGGCGCGGCGGCGGCGCCAGGGCGTGACCCTGCGACAAAAATCGGCAGCGCTGCCAACAATGACGCCTTGCCATCCGGCGCCGGCCACCTATCTTGTTGCAGTGCGGGATCGCGATGGCGTCGCGGTCCCGCTGCCCTCCTTGGGCGTTTCCTCCCTAGACTTGGGCCGCACCGCGTGTGCGGCCTTTTTTCTGTCCGGAGCGATCCGAATCGCGGCCAAGCCGTTGTCCCCCGCCTGGCCCGCCGCATGCATCGGGCACCGGGACACGGATGGAGGCGAGATGAAGCACTTCACTCTTCGGGTCGAGCAGAGCGGGAGCGGCCTCGTCTGCATCACCTCTCCGGAGATCAAGAGCCTGTTCGTGGCCGACGAGACCCTCGACGGCGCGCTCCAGGCGGTGCCGAGCCTGGTCAAGGCCCTCACCCGCGAGGAGCGCAGGGCGAAGCGGCCGGCCGAGGCGCCCGCGGAGTAGCGCTCACCCCCGGGCGCGGGCGCGGATCATGAAGTTGTCGTAGGTGTACTCCGCCACCTGGAACCACAGGTAGGCGTCGTTGCGGAATCCCCGCAGCGCCTCGTAGACGCGCTTGAAGTCGGCGCTCTTGCCCGAGAGGTCGGCGTAGATCTCGTTGGCGGCTTTGAAGGCGGCCTCCATCACGTCCTGCGGGAAGGGCTTGAGCTGGGCGCCGGCCCGCACCAGGGCGCGCAACGCCGCCGGGTTGCGCGCGTCGTACTTCGCCTGCAGGTCGGCGCCGGCCTGGGCGGCGGCATTCTGGGCAATCACCCGGTAGGATTTGGGCAACTCGCCCCATTTCTGGGCGGAGAACCAGAAGTGCATCATCGCCCCGCCCTCCCAGAAACCCGGGTAGTAGTAGTAGGGCGCGACCTTGTTGAGCCCGAGCTTCTCGTCGTCGTAGGGGCCGATCCACTCGGCGGCGTCGAGGGTCTTGGCCTCGAAGGCTCCGGCGATGTCCGGGCCGGCGAGCGCCTGGGGCGCGGCGCCGAGCTTCGCCAGCACCTGGGCGCCGAGCCCGGTGATGCGGAACCGCAGGCCCTGGAGGTCGGCGACGGTCTTGATCTCCTTGCGGAACCAGCCGCCCATCTGGGTGCCGGTATTGCCGCCCGGGAGCGCGGTGAGCTTGGCGCGGGCGAAGATCTCGTTGACGAGGTCGAGCCCGCCGCCCTCCAGCATCCAGGCGTTCTGCTGGCGGGCGTTGAGCCCGAACGGGAAGGCGGTGGCGAGCGCGAAGACCGGGTCGCGGTTCGCCCCGGCAGTGGCGGGGCCGTAGGCCATGTCGACGCTCCCGGCGCCGACCGCGTCGAGGATGTCGGTGCCCGCCGGCGCCGCCGCCACCTCGATCTGGAAGCGCCCGTCCGTCGCCTCGCCGACCAGCCGTGCGAACAGCTCGGCGGCGCCGTAGAGCGCGTCGAGGTTGCGCGGGAAGGCCACGTGCAGGTGCCAGCGGATCTCCGGCGCGCCCTCGGCCCGCGCCGGTGCGGCGAGCCCGGCGCCCGCCATCCCCAGTCCGGCCGTCAGCAGATCACGACGCTTCATACCCTCTCCCGGTGTCCGCCCGCCCGCGTCGGGCCGGGCTACAGGTAGGGCGATTCCCCGCGCGGCGCATCGCCCCCGTGCGGAGAACGCGCGTGAACGGCACCCGGGCCTGTGCTAGCGGGAGGGCGTGACACCCGAACCGATCTCCCTCCACACCGTCTGCGGCCTCGAAGAGCTGGGCGACCACTCCGGCCGGGGCGTGACGCACGTCCTCTCGATCCTCGACCCGGGCTGGCCCGAGCCGGAGGCCTTCGGGACCTACGACGCGCATCACCGCACGACGTTGCGCTTCCACGACATCATCGTGCCGATCGGCGACCAGGTGCTGCCGACCCGGGAGCACGTGGCGGAGATCCTGGCCTTCGGGCAGGATCTCGCGGCGGCGCCGGGGCGCGAGCGGCACCTGCTGATCCACTGCCACGCGGGCATCTCGCGCTCGACGGCGGCGATGACGATGCTGCTGGCCCAGGCCCATCCGGAGCTCGACGCCGCCTCCGTGGTGGCGCGCGTCCACGAGATCCGCGAGAAGGCCTGGCCCAACGCCCGCATGATCGCCTTCGCGGACGAGGCGCTCGGCCGCGAGGGCTCGCTCTCCGAGGCGGTGCGCCGGCTTCACGCGCTCCAGCTCAAGGTCCGGCCGCATCTCGACGGGGTGATGCGCGAACTCGGGCGCGGGCAGGAGGTCGACGCGGCGCTGCGGGGGTAGCGCGGCGCAGGGCGTGCGTCTCGGCCTTCGCGATCGCGCCCTCCCTCCCCTTTTCCGGGCGGATGCAGCGTCAGCGGAATGCGACCCGGAAACGAGCCCGAGAATCGCCGCGAAGCGGCTCCGAATGCCAGCAACGGCTCTGAAAGCAGCCGCTTCGCGACGCGCTGTGCTGGTTTCCGGATCTCCTTCCGCTGGCGCTACAGTCGTCCGGAAAAGGGGAGTTTCGATCTTATCGGTCGTTTCTCTCCTGATCGTCAGGCCGGCTGATCGAGAACGTACCGCTCCACCGCCCGCGCGAACCCGTCCGCGTCGTTCCCCTCGGTGACGACGCGCGCCGCCCGCTTCACGTCCTCGGCCGCATTCCCCATGGCGATCGACAGCCCGCTCTGCGCGAACATCGCCACGTCGTTCGCCATGTCGCCGAGCGTCGCCACCTCCTCGCGGACGAGCCCCAGCTCCCGCCGCACCCGCTCCACGAAGCGGCCCTTGTCGGTGCCGGGCGGCGTCACGTCGAGGTAGTAGGTCTGCGAGCGGTGCACCGCCGCCCCCTCCCCCAGCTCACGCGCCAGAGCCGCCTCGCAGGCCGCGAGCCCGGCCGCGTCCCGGCTCACCCCGACGAGCTTGGCGGCCCGGTCGAGATAGGGCGCGAGGTCGGGCACCACCCGCGGCTCGGCCCGCAGCGTGCGCCGCTCCAGATCCGTGTAGGGCCCCTGCGGGTCGCGCAGGAGCCACGCCCCCTCGGCGAAGACCCAGAGGTCGATGCCGGCCTCCCCGAACCGCGCCGCCGCCGCCCGCGCCGCCGCCTCCGGCACGAAGGCCTCGCTCAGCACCGTGAAATCCGGGGCGAGCACCGTCGAGCCGTTGAAGGCGCCCATCGGCAGATCGAGCCCGAGCGCCGCCGCGAGCGGCCGCAGGCCGATCGGCGGGCGGCTCGACGCCACCGTGAAGGCGATGCCCCGCTCCCGCAGCCGCCCCACCGCCGCGATGGCGGCCGGCGTCAGGCTCTTGTCGGGCGCGACCAGCGTCCCGTCCACATCCGTGACCACGAGGCGGATCGCCATGCGTCAGATCTCCCGATGTTCGGTCGCAGGCGCCGGGCCCGCATCGGCGCGGGCCGGCACCACCTCGGGCGCCAGCACCCGTTCGCGGAGGCGCTGCGGCCCGAGCAGCAGGGCGAAAAAATCGAACTCGCCCGGCAGGTCGTTCGACATCAGGAACTGGAAGTGCATCCGGAACGGCCGCGCCTTGACGCGGTCATAGGCCGCCCGCTCCATGATGTCGGAGAAGCGCGCCGAGCGGATCAGCGGGTTCGTGGTGCGCGGCCGGGCCGGAAGGCCGAGATGGCGGCCCGGGTTGAAGCCCGGAAAATTCATCCAGTCCTGCGGCGCCTGGTAATCCGCCCAGACGACCCGGTCGCTGTCGAGGAGCGCCGCGATGGCGTCACGCACCGGCCGCGCCCGCGGGTTGACCGCCACCAGCGGCAGCCCCGCCCCGAGGGTCAGCAGCGAGAGCGGGCGGTCCGTGCGGGCGACTACCCGCGCGGCCAGTTCCACCGCCGTCAGCGCCCCGGAGGAATGCCCGACGATCATCACCTCATCGGCCGGCTCCGCTTCGATCCGGGACGCCACGTGGTCGGCGAACACGGCGAGCCGCGCCTCGTAATCGGGCCGCCAGCCGTTGCTGTGCTGCCAGTTGAACACCCAGTCGTTGATGAGCTGGCGCAGGAAGATCCGGTCGAGGAGCGGCGTCGCCACGACCAGCGCGCCGAGCCCGCCGGCGAGGCCGAGGCCCGCCCGCGCCCACAGGGGCAGCGCGGCGCCGCCGCCCGCGATCGCCGCCGCGACCCCGAGGCCGAGGCCGATCCCGAGCGCCAGGATCATCATCGTCATCACGAAGGGGTAGAGGATGACGTTCCCGTATTTCCAGTTCAGGGCGTAGAGGCGGAACAGCTTGCCGGTGACGGCCGCGTGCAGGATCCCGACGGTCAGGAGCAGCATCGAGACCGGCAGCGGCCGGGCGAAGTCGCGCCGCACGAGGTCGTCCCAGAGCAGCACCTCGTAGGCGACGTCCGTCTCCCGGCCGTCCCGCCCCGCCTCGACGGTCCAGGACTGGACGAGGCCGTCCGGGCTCGTGCGCGCCGGGGAGACGCGGCGGCGCGGCAGGTCGAAGCGCCGGCCGTAGCGCGACAATTCCCGCACGAACAGCGCCCGGTAGCGCTTGTTCGCCTCCGGGTCGTAGCCGGGCAGGTAGAACACCTGCCGCCGCCGCACCGCGCCGCCCGGCCCCGCTGGCAGGTCGGGCGGCGTGTAGCCGATCTGTGGTGCCATGCGCCTCCCTCTCGCACCGGGTCTTAGCGGGAAGGCGCGGGCCGGTCCAACGGGGACGGCCGCCGCAGCGAAGGGTTGCGATTCGGTGAAGCCTCGCCGCGGCGCGTGTGGTGAATGGGGAGTGCGGGGACGGTCCCGCCTCGTCCGCGCAGTGTGACACCGGGGCCACGGACAGTCCCCCGCGCTTGGAGTAGGAGCCAAGCTCACGCGGATAAGGACGAGCCACCACCGGATGCGCCCCCTCCCGATCGCTCTCTGCGCCGCGCTCGCGGTCTCCGGTTGCAGCAGCTTCCTGCCGGCCTCCGGACCGACCACGACCGCCGTCGCCGAGGGCGCGGACATCGCCACCGACCAGGGCCTGTTCGCCCGCTACGAGATCATCGACATCGATCCGTCCGTGGTGGAGGCCCTGCGCGGCCGTCCGCTCGACAGCCTGCTCGCCTCGTTCGGCGACCGCCGGCCCTCCGTCGAGCCGGTGATCGGCGTGGGCGACGCCATCTCCGTGACGATCTGGGAGGCGAGCACCGGCGGCCTGTTCTCCGGCTCGCTGATGCCGGACCGCTTCTCCTCCGGCTCGAAATCCGCGACGATCCCGCCCCAGGTGGTGACCCGCGACGGCGCCATCACGGTGCCCTATGCGGGGCGGATCCAGGTCGCGGGCAAGCGCGTCCAGGACGTCCAGAAGGAGATCGAGACGGAACTCGCCGGCAAGGCGATCGAGCCGCAGGTCATCGTCTCGGTGACCCAGCCCGCCAGCACCACCGTGACGGTGACCGGCGAGGTGACGGCGGGCGCCCGCATCCCCCTCTCCACCAAGGGCGACCGGCTCCTCGACGTGATCGCGGCGGCCGGCGGCGTGCGCGCCGCGGTGAGCGAGACCTTCGTGCGGCTCTCCCGCGGCCAGACCACCGCGACGGTGCCCCTGACCGCGGTCGTCTCCAACCCGCGCGAGAACATCTACCTGCGGCCCGGCGACACGCTGACCCTGGTGCGCGACCCGCAGACCTTCCTGGCGACGGGCGCGACCGGTGCGAATTACGAGATCCCGTTCCAGGCCGAGGGCATCACGCTGGCGCAGGCCATCGCCAAGGCCGGCGGCCTGCGCGACTTCCAGGCCGACCCGACCGGCGTGTTCCTGTTCCGCTTCGAGCCGGCCTCGGTGGTGCGCCGCCTGCGGCCCCACAGCCCGCTCCTCACCGCGCCGCAGGTGCCGGTGGTCTACCGGGTCAACATGCGCGACCCCAACAGCCTGTTCGTCACCCAGGCCTTCCGCATGCGCAACCGCGACATGATCTACGTGTCGAACGCGCCCTTCACGGAGGTCCAGAAGGTGCTCAGCGTGTTCTCGACGATCACGGCGCCGGTGGGCACCGGCGCCTCGATCTACCAGGCGACCCGGTAGGGAGAGCCCCCCGGGTCGCACCGGGATCAGGGCGCGCCGCGCCCGCCCGGGGTGCGGGGGCGCGGCTCCGTGAGCGAGAGCGCCAGGGCGGCGGCGCCGAACGCCGTCCCGGCCGCGCAGACGCCCGGCCAGCCCGCCCCGGTCCAGGCGATGCCCGAGAGGCCCGATCCCGCCGCGGCGCCCAGGAAGAACAGGCCCGTGAACAGCCCGTTCACGCGGCCGCCGGCCTCCGGGCGCAGGAGGGTGATCGCCCGCCGTCCGAGCGTCTGGTCGCCGATCACGCCGAGATCGAGCAGGACCGCGCCGGCGACCAGGACCGTCAGGCCGGGCCAGGACGCGGTGTCCGGACCGCCCGCCAAGAGATGTCCGCCGAGGGCGGCGAGCGCCATGGCGGCGATCACCGCCAGATGGGCGAGCCGCGTCGCGACCCGGCTCCGCCCGCGATCCCCCGCCCGCCCGGCGATGGGGGCGATCACCGCCCCGGCCGCGCCGGCCAGCGCGAAGAGGCCGATGCCGCCCTGGCCGAGCGAGAAGGGCGGCTCCGCGAGGCGCAGGGCGACCGAGGTCCAGAACACGCCGAAGGCGCCCATGCACAGAGCCTGAGAGGCGGCCCGGCGGCGCAGCACCGGCTCCTCGCGCAGGAGGGTGAGCATCGACCCGATCAGGGCGGGATAGCGCGCGGCATTCCGGGGCTGGTGGCGCGGCAGCACGCGGGCCAGGACCAGCGTCAGCCCGGCGACGAGGACGGACAGGCCGGCATAGTACCAGCGCCAGTCCGCGATCCCGGCGACGAGGCTCGCCGCCGGCCGCGACAGCAGGATCCCCAGCATCAGGCCGCTCATCACCTGTCCGACGACGCGGCCGCGCCGCGCCTCGGGGGCGAGCCGCGCGGCGATTGGGACGAGCATCTGGATGGCGCTGGTCGCCCCGCCCGCCACGAAGCAGGCGAGCAGGAACAGCGGCGGCGTCGGCGCCCCCGCGACCGCCGCGAGGGCGGCCACGTCGACCAGGAGGGTCGCGACGATCACCGTCCGGTTCTCGACGAGGTCGGTGAGCGGGACGATCAGGAACAGGCCGCCCGCGTAGCCGAGGAGCGTGAGCGTGGTGACGAGGCCCGCCTCGCCCGCCTCCAGCCCGAAACTGGCGCCGATGGGCCCGATCAGGGGCTGCGACGCGTAGAGGCTCAGCACCACGACGCCGACGGCGAGTGCGAAGAGCGGCGTGAGGCGCTCGGCCCCCTCGCGCGGCGGGGCGCGGTCCTTCGGGCTCGGAGTGATGGCGGGAGACAGGGACATGGCGGCAGCGTCTCGCGGTGGCAGGTCCGCGCAGCTTGCGTCCTCACGCCGGGCGCGATAATCCCCCGGGCGCGGGATTGTTTCTCCCGCTGATCGAGAGAATATGCCCAGCCTCGCGCGGTACGAAGCCTTCGTGGCGATCATCGACCGGGGCAGCCTGAGCGCCGCCGCCCGGCACCTGAACCGCTCGCTGCAATCCGTCAGCCGCGCGCTGGCGACGCTGGAGGAGGAGGTCGGGGTCGAGCTCGTCCGGCGGACCACCCGGCGTCTGCAGCCGACGCCGGCGGGCCTCGCGCTCCACGGCCGGCTGAGATCCGCCCTCAGGGACATCGAGGAGGCCCGGGCGGAGGCGCAGAGCGGCACCGCGCGGGTCGGCGGCCTGTTCAGGATCGGTGCGTCGGTCCTGTTCGCGCCGCGCTTCGTGGTGCCGGCCGCGGTCGCGTTCCTGCAGCGCTTTCCCGACCTGCAGATCGACATGGTGCTGGACGACGCGCCCGCGAACCTGATCGAGGAGCGGCTCGACGTGGCGATCCGCATCGGCGCGCGCGGCGCCGGCAGCCTGCGGGCGCGGACGGTCGCGCATCTGCGCCGGGTGGTGGTCGCCGCGCCGGCCTACTTGGCGCGCCACGGGACGCCCCGTGCGCCCGACGACCTCGCCGCGCATCTCTGCGTGGTGCGCAGCTTCGGCCCGGAGGGCGACGCGTGGCCCCTCACCTCCGGCGGCACGGTCCTGCGCGTCCCCGTGACGGGCGGCCTGCGCTGCAACGATGCGGCCGGGGCCAACGCCGCGGTTCTGCACGGGGCCGGGATCGGGCTCGCGCCGCTCTGGCAGGTCCGGCAGGACCTCGACGAGGGCCGCCTCGCCCTCCTGCTGCCGGAGCACGAGCCCCCGCCGATCCCCGTGAGCGCCGTGTGGCCGGGGAGCGCCGGGACGCCGGTCCGGACGCGCCTCTTCGTCGACCTGCTGGCCCACCGGCTCGCGGGCGAGCGCATCTGACGGCGCCGCCCGGCCGGGAGGCGGCGGAAGGTCCCGCCGCCGGTCCGGTCAGCGGGTGAACTTCTTGTACTTGATCCGGTGCGGGATCGTAGAATCGGTCCCGAGGCGGCGCTTCTTGTCCTCCTCGTAATCCGCGAAGTTCCCCTCGAACCACTCGACGTGGCTGTCGCCCTCGAAGGCCAGGATGTGGGTGGCGATGCGGTCGAGGAACCAGCGGTCGTGGCTGATGATCACCGCGCAGCCGGCGTAATCCTCCAGCGCCTCCTCCAGCGCCCGCAGGGTGTCGACGTCGAGGTCGTTGGTGGGCTCGTCGAGGAGCAGCACGTTGGCGCCGCTCTTCAGGATCTTGGCGAGGTGGACGCGGTTGCGCTCGCCGCCCGAGAGGACGCCGACCTTCTTCTGCTGGTCCGAGCCCTTGAAGTTGAAGGCGCCGCAATAGGCCCGGGAATTGATCTCGCGCTTGCCGAGATACAGGATGTCGTTCCCGCCCGAGATCTCCTGCCAGACGGTGGCGTCCGGGTTGAGCGTGTCGCGCGACTGGTCGACATAGCCGAGCTTGACGCTCTCGCCGACCGTGATCGTGCCGGAATCGGGCGTCTCCTGGCCGGTGATCATCCGGAACAGGGTGGTCTTGCCGGCGCCGTTCGGCCCGATGACGCCGACGATGCCGCCCGGCGGCAGCTTGAAGCTCAAATCGTCGATCAGCAGCCGGTCGCCGAAGGCCTTGCCGAGCCCGTCGAACTCGATGACGTTGTTGCCGAGCCGCTCGGCGATCGGGATGACGATCTGGGCGGTCGAGGGCCCCTTCTCCTGCGACTTCGCCACGAGCTCCTCGTAGCGGGCGATACGGGCCTTGGACTTGGCCTGCCGGGCCTTCGGCGAGGCGGAGACCCATTGCTGCTCGCGCTCGAGGGTGCGCTGGCGCGCCTCCTCCTCGCGGCCCTCCTGGGCGAGGCGCTTCTGCTTCTGGACGAGCCAGGAGGAGTAGTTGCCCTCGTAGGGGATGCCCCGGCCGCGGTCGAGCTCCAGGATCCAGCCCGTGACGTTGTCGAGGAAGTAGCGGTCGTGGGTGACGATCAGGATCGCGCCCGGATAGGAGCGCAGGTGCCCTTCGAGCCAGGCCACGGTCTCGGCGTCGAGGTGGTTGGTGGGCTCGTCGAGGAGGAGGAGTTCCGGCTGCCACAGGAGCAGGCGGCACAGGGCCACGCGGCGGCGCTCGCCGCCCGAGAGGGTCGCGACCGCGACCTCGTCGCCGGGGCAGCGCAGGGCGTCCATGGCCTGGTCGACCTTGGAATCGAGATCCCACAGGCCCTTGGCCTCGATCTCGTCCTGCAGGCGGGTCATCTCGTCCGCCGTCTCCTCGGAGTAGTTCATCGCCAGTTCGTTGTAGCGATCGAGGATGGCTTGGCTCTCGGCGACGCCCTCCATGACGTTCTCGCGGACGGTCTTGTCGGGGTCGAGCTGCGGCTCCTGGGGCAGGTAGCCGACCCGGGCGCCCTCGGCCACGAAGCCGTCGCCCGTGAAGTCCTTGTCGATGCCCGCCATGATGCGCAGCAGGGTCGACTTGCCGGCGCCGTTGACGCCGAGCACGCCGATCTTGGCGTCCGGGTAGAAGGACAGGTGCACGTTGTCGAGCACCTTCTTGCCGCCCGAGTAGGTCTTGGTGAGACCCCGCATGTGGTAGATGAATTCACGGGCCATCGGTGATCCTTGAGGGTGGCGCGGTCCTGCATCCCTGCCGCGCGCCGGGCCGCCCGCAGCGGCCGCCGGCGCGGGCGTCCGCGCGAGGAAATGGGGTAGCCTCCGCGATAGCAGGGCGGCCGGGGGGTGTGCAAGGCGGGGCGGGGCCGGCGCCGGGCTGGATGGCGGCTTGCCGGAAAGCGGGCGAGCCGCCATGTTTCGTGAGATTCGGAGGAAGCGATGACGATCACGGCCCCCGCATCTGAGGTCCAGGAGAATTTCGGCGCGTTCCAGTGAGCGGGCGCTCTCCGGGGAGTCGATCCGCGTGACGCGCCATGGCCGCGAAACGGTCTACATCGTTTCCGCCAGCCTGTTCCATGAACTCAAGCAAGCACAGCGCAGGTCTTTAGCGGCTTCCGAACTCAGCGAGAGCGAACTCAGGGCGATCGACGCGGCAGAGATACCGCCGGAGCATCGCTACGATATCGATGACGAGACCGACAGCGGTTGACGCGCGATGCCGCTGCCCGATCCTCAGCCGGGTCTCGTGATCGGGTACGCATACCTTTGGCGCCACGCGCAGCGGTAGGGTCTCCGCGAAGGCCGTAAGGACCGACCCTGCGCGATCGTGCTCGCGACGCTGGACGAGGACGGCGACAGGATCGTCTACGTGGTTCCGATCACCTATCAGCCGCCGGCGAGGCATGCCTGTCCGCGGAAAATACGTGGCACTTCTCCCCTCTCCCGAGTGGGAGAGGGGCCGGGGGTGAGGGTGGCTCGGCTTCAGCAAAATGTCTGAGCCGTCGAGCGATCAGCGGCGCGGTTCAGTCCACTTCCTGAACCCGAGCCACCCTCACCCCTAACCCCTCTCCCACCCGGGCTAGCGTGTTCACACTTCTCCTATCGGCATGAAAAAGCGCTTCTTTCGCAGTCGCTTGAACGGAACCGAGGAGACCCGCGGGAACCCCTCTCCCGTGCGGGAGAGGGGTTCCCGGCGCCACACCCGGGAACCGTCGTGTGTCGATATAGACATCTGCCCTGTTTGTATTTTTGGCGTTCTGTGAATCCGCAAGCCCACCCGGGAGAGGGGATTCCGCCTGCCTGAGACGGCCGAGCCGATCGATCACCCGAACGGGTTCCTCACGCTCTCCGCCTTCGCCTCTTGCCGCGGCGCCTCCTCGGGCAGGGTCGTCTCCGCCTCCAGCGCCTTCACCACCGCCTCCAGGATCCCCTTCAGCGCCCGCGCCCGCTCCAGGCTGCGGCGGTCGCGGGCGAGTTCGAGGGAGCCGTGCAGCACCACGCGCTCGGTGCCGTTCTCGATCGTGAATTCGCCCAGCGTCTGCGCGGTCGCGTCGTCGGCGAAGGGGGTGAGCGTCCGGGAGGTCATGGGTCGGGCCTCGTCAGAACAGCGAGCGCAGGGCCTCGCGCAGGGCGCGCTTGGCCATCCGGGTCAGCTCGCGGGTGAGCCAGTCGAGGAAGGAGGGTTCGTGGCGCCCGCGCGGGTGGTGGCCACCCGCCACCTCGTCGCGGCGCGGCTCGGGCAGCGGCATGGCGCGCGCCCGCACCGCCTCGGGCAGGCTCGGGAAGACCACGATCCCGGCGATCGCCGCGAGCTGGGCGGGCGAGACCGTCTCGTAGCCCGCGTCCTTGGCGTTGCGGGCGAGGTAGACCCCCGCCTCCCCCCGCCGCGGGTCGTAGACCGCCTTGAACACCCGCGTCGGCACCAGCACCCGCCCCTTCAGGGCCTGGAGGTCGCCGCCCTCGAAGGTCGGGCCGGTGACGACGTAGAGCTCGCCCCGCTCCACCGCGAGGCTGCGCACCGCGCTCTCGATCCCGGCCCAGAGGCCCCGGTTCAGGTCCGGATCCTGCGGCACCATGTTGGCAAGGCTGAAGGACTCCCCCATCGCGGCCGGGTCCGGCATGTCGCCGGAGGGCGCCATGTGGCCGCGGTCGTAGCCGCTGCCGACATAGTCCGAGAGGTCGGCCCGCTCGCCCGGCGGCAGGCGCGGCTCCTCGTGGAAGGAATCCACCCGGTCGAGGCGCCGCGCCGCCTCCACCCGCGCCCGGTCGAGATGCTCGGCGGCGTAGAGCGGCGTGCGCGACAGGCCCGAATGCAGCACCGCGAAGCCCGAGAAGCACAGCAGCGTGGCGTTCGCGGCGAGTTTCGGGTTCGTGAGGACGGGGGCCTGCCCGCCCGCGAACTGCTCGGGGCAGGACTCCGCCAGGGCCGGCCCGGCCGCGAGCAGCAGGGCGAGGAGGAGAACCCGCGCGGCCATGCTCAGAAGCACACCCTCACCCGGCGCGGCCCCTCCGGCGTCGGGCGCCAGCGCCACCCGCAGGGCGGCCGGTAGAGCGGGTTCCAGACGCAGTGCAGGAAGAGATCGCAGGTCTCGCCGCCGGGCGCGGAGGGCGGCGCGTTGGAGGGCGGCACGCCCGGCGCGGGCGCGTCCGCCGCCGCGGCGGGCCCCAGCATCGCGGCCGCCAGGATCACCGTGTACACCATCACCGCGTACACCATCACCGCGTACACCCCCGCCCGCGTGCGTCCCGCACCCCGCCCCGACCCGTGCCCGCGCACGGCAGCACCCGTTCTACCCCAGGCCAAAGCCGCTGTCCCGCGGAGCGGCACCGCGTCCGATTCAACGGGGGTTCAGAATGTTGTCCGGAGTTGTTACAAACCGCACCGCCGCGGCCGGGATCATCATGGCATCTGAAGGGCAACCTGCTCCCGGCCGGCCATGAAGGCATTCGATGCGAGGCCGTCGCCCTGCACCGGATGACGGCGGGACTTCCTACTGAATGCCTCGCCGGACCGAGCAGGGCCGTCGCAACGCTTCAATCACGGGTGTACGATCTTGTCAGAACTGGTTCTCCCCCTCCTCGATCGCGTCCGTGAGCCGGCGGATCTGCGCGCCCTTCCCGAGAGCGACCTCGCCCAGCTCGCCGAGGAGCTGCGCACCGAGACCATCGACGCCGTCTCGGTCACCGGCGGCCATCTCGGCGCCGGGCTCGGTGTGATCGAGCTCACGGTCGCCCTCCACTACGTCTTCCACACCCCCGACGACCGCCTGATCTGGGATGTCGGCCACCAGGCCTACCCCCACAAGATCCTCACCGGACGCCGCGACCGCATCCGCACCCTGCGCCAGGGCGGCGGCCTCTCGGGCTTCACCAAGCGCGCCGAGAGCCCCTACGATCCCTTCGGCGCCGCCCATTCCTCCACCTCCATCTCCGCCGGCCTCGGCATGGCCATCGCCCGCGACCTCTCCGACGCCGCCGCCCGCGCCCGCGGCGAGACCCCGGAACGCCGCAACGTCGTCGCCGTGATCGGCGACGGCTCGATCTCGGCCGGCATGGCCTACGAGGCCATGAACAACGCAGGCGCCCTGCGCTCGCGCCTCGTCGTCATCCTCAACGACAACGACATGTCGATCGCGCCCCCGGTCGGCGCCATGTCGGCCTACCTCGCCCGCCTGGTCTCGGGCGACACCTACCGCTCCCTGCGCGACACCGCCCGCACCTTCGGCCGCCTGCTGCCCAAGGCCCTCTACGACACCGCCGTGCGCGCCGAGGAATACGCCCGCGGCATCCTGGCGGGCGGCGGCACCATGTTCGAGGAGCTCGGCTTCCACTACGTCGGGCCGATCGACGGCCACAACCTCGACCACCTGCTGCCGATCCTCAAGAACGTGCGCGACGCGCCCGAGGGGCCGGTGCTGGTGCACGTGGTGACCCAGAAGGGCAAGGGCTACGCGCCGGCGGAAGCCGCCGCCGACCGCGGCCACGCGGTGGTGAAGTTCGACGTGATCTCGGGCCAGCAGGTCAA